>JBCBSY010000001.1:0-18004 GCA_039818925.1 Pseudomonadota bacterium
TTTTTTACCGTCTTTTTTGCGGGTGTCTTTTTCTTTGCCGGTTTTTGGGCCGTTTTCTTCGCCGTCGATTTCCGCTGTGCCGCCATCACTGTTTCTCGCCAGTTGCTTTCGCCCAGTCCGCTGGGAGTTTCCGCGCTGTCCAGAAAAAGGCAAGCGCCGCTAAAAGACTGCTCGCGCCAAGCGTCGTCAGGGCAATCCGCAACCCCGTCACTTCGCCATATTGACCGGCGAACATATCTGAAAGCGCGCCCACCCAAAGCGGTCCGAAACCCAGCGCGATGAGGTTCAGAATAAAAAAGAAAAACGCCGTGGCGAACGCTCGCAACTTCACTGGGGCCAGCGTTTGCACAAGCGAAAATGAGGGCCCGAGATAAAAGCCAAGCCCCAACAGGAACGGCGCAGACCAGAAAAAGGCCCAGAAAGGTGTCGGCGCCCAAACCGACGCCCAGCCGACCGGAATTGTCAGCAACATGCCGACCCCGGGAAGCCACGCATAAGCGCCCTTATCCTTGCGCCCCAACCTGTCCGTCAGCGCCCCTCCCGCATAGGTGCCGATGCCATAGACGACGCCGTTCAATATCCCGAGCGGCACGGTGATTTCCATATAGGTCAGCTCATAAGTGCGCCGGTAAAAGTCGACGATCCACATGGCTGTGCCGTAACCGGTAAAGGACGCAAGCGTCACGGCGGCGATCACGCCCCAATAGGTTGGTATGGTGAGAAGTTGTTTCAAACCGTCCTTGAATTTGATCGGCGCCGCTGCGCCATCCGCATCCTGAGCGCCGCGAATCGGCTCCTTCACGGTTAGCTTCATCACGATCGCCAGTAAAACGCCGGGAATGCCCACCACGAAAAACGCATTTCGCCAGCCGAGATTTTGTAAAACCCAGCCGCCGGCGAGAAAGGCGAACATCTGACCGAAAGGAATGCCAAGTGAGTAAATCGCCAGAGCGCTGGAGCGTTTTTCTTTCGGGAAGTAATCAGAGATCAAAGAATGTGATGGCGGCGATCCGCCGGCTTCCCCTATGCCGACACCAACCCGCGCCAGCGTTAACTGAATGGCGTTCGCCGCGAAGCCCGAAAGCGCCGTGAAGCCTGACCAGACGGCAAGGGAAATCGCAACGATGTTGACCCGGTTCCAGCGATCGGCAAGCCAAGCGATCGGAATCCCAAGCGTCGTATAAAGAAGCGCAAAAGCAAGTCCCTTTAAAAGACCCAGCGTTGAGTCGGAGAGGCCAAGGTCTTCCTTAATCGCCGGCGAGAGGATCGCGATAATCTGGCGGTCGATAAAATTAAACGTGTAAACAAGAGTCAGCACGCCCAGTACGTAGTAGCTGTAGCGATCTGTAGATTTTTCTTTGCTCGGATCTTGCGCCGCTGGCTCGCGCTGCGGTTCGGATGCGCTCTCCTCGCTCATAGACGAAGACCTGTCACACAAGAAACGCCGGACGCGCCGATAGCCGTTACAGCGCGGGGGTTTTCAATCGCCATCAATGATCTGATTGCATCAAGTGTCGACCTGGCGCGCGACAGCCGAAGCGTGTATCGTGCAAGATCCTGAAGGTCTTCGCTGGACAATCGCTGATCAAGTTCATCAACCATGCAATTCGCCGTGTCTGCGGGAATGCCGATCGCCACAAACCGGTCCTGAAGCGTATACCGCGCGGCTGTTGCGCAAGCCCCCATCATGAAGGCGGTGATGATGAGCCACAAGGCTTTTTGCCGCTCTCCCTTTTGCAGCAACATTGTCCTCATCGCGCGCCCTTCCCTGATTCGGCGCCATTCGCCGTTTAATGATCGCGCAACAATGCGTAAGATGGCGATGAAGCGCAAGAAAGAAGGACACTTCAATCCATGAAGGCGATGATGAGCCATGAGCCCGGCGGGCCTGAGACTTTAAGACTCACAGAACTGGAAACACCGGCGCCCGGCCCCGGTCAGGTGCGCATTGCGGTAAAAGCCGCAGGCGTCAACTTTCCCGATACGCTGATTATTCGCGATCTTTATCAATTCCGTCCGCCCCGCCCTTTTGCGCCGGGCGGTGAAGTCGCCGGCGTTGTCGATGCGGTAGGCGATAATGTGACAGATTTTTCCGAGGGCGACAGGGTGCTCGCAGGCGGGGTAAATGGCGGTTACGCAACGCATTTCATCGCCGACGCTTCGCGCACCAACAAAATTCCTGACGCTATGCCGTTCGATGAGGCCGCGGCGTTCATGCTGACTTATGGAACGTCTCACTACGCCCTGAAAGATCGCGCGGCCTTAAAGGAAGGCGAAGCGCTGTTTATTCTCGGGGCCGCCGGCGGCGTCGGCGCCGCAGCGATTGAACTCGGCAAGGCATTCGGCGCAAAAGTCGTGGCAGGCGTCTCTTCCGAAGACAAGGCGGCGTTCTGCAAGGCGCTTGGCGCCGACGAAACCCTTGTCTATCCGCGCGAGCTTGACCGCGATGGCCAAAAAGCGCTTTCGGGCGAAATCAAGCGCCTGTGCGGCGGCGAAGGCGCGGACGTCGTTTATGACGCCGTCGGCGGCGACTATGCCGAACCCGCCGTGCGCGCGCTCGCCTGGGAGGGCCGGTTTTTAGTGGTCGGGTTCCCGGCCGGCATTCCGAAACTGCCGTTAAACCTTACCCTTTTAAAGTCCTGCCAGATTGTCGGCGTCTTCTGGGGCGCGTTCACCATGCGCAATCCAGCAAAGAATGCGGAATACATCGCGGAACTGTTCCGGTTCTATGAAGAGAAAAAAATCCGCCCGCGAGTAACCGCGCAATTCCCGCTGGAAGACGCCGCCGAGGCGCTTGACTTGCTGCAGAGCCGAAAAGCGACCGGCAAAGTGGTATTGACAATCGATTAGAACGCTGCATCTCCGCGCTGCAATGTAATGTGACAAACAACCCGTTAGGGAAGTAATTTCACCTCTTTTCTTTACTGGTGGAATGCGTTTACGCTCCTCCAAATTCGCGCACGGAGAACAGTCGATGGCGGCGGCAACCGTGAAGAGCCTACCCCCCGGCGAGGCGCATGAAAGCGATGTTGCGATCATTGGCGCGGGCCCTTGTGGGCTGTTCGCCGTTTTTCAGCTCGGCCTTCTTGGCATCAAAGCGCATATCATCGACATTCTGGATAAGCCGGGGGGTCAGTGTGCTGAGCTTTATCCGGAAAAGCCAATCCTCGATATTCCGGCGATCAAGACCATCACCGGCGATCAGCTGACAGTTCAATTGCTGGAGCAGATTGCACCGTTTGATCCGCAGTTTCATCTGAATGAAATGGCGGTATCTTTGGAAAAACTCGAAAAGGGGAAATGGCGGATCGCCACCGATCTCGGCACGACATTAACAGCGTCGGCGATTTGCATTGCCGCTGGCGGCGGCTCTTTTCAGCCAAAGAACCCGCCGATCCCGGGCATTGAGGACTATGCAGGAACATCCGTTTTTTATGCCGTAAGGCGGCGTGACGCCTTTAAGGATAAGCATATCGTTATCGCCGGCGGCGGCGATTCTGCGCTTGACTGGACACTCAATCTGCAACCGATCGTCAAAAGCCTGACGCTTGTTCACCGCCGTCCAGAGTTTCGCGCCGCGCCCGATAGCGTCGAAAAAATGCATGCGCTGGCCAATGCCGGAAAGATCGATTTTCATGTGGCGCAGATTAAGGGCGTGCAAGGCGCCAACGGTCAGATCAGCGCCGTTTCTGTAGAGTCAAAGGAACGCGGCGCCTATGATATCGCATGCGACACAATGCTGGCTTTTTATGGACTCACCATGAAACTTGGGCCGATCTCCGAATTCGGTCTCAACCTCAACGAAAACCGGATCGAAGTGGATACGGAGAAATTCGAAACCTCCGTTCCCGGCATATTCTGTATTGGCGACATGGCCTGGTATCCGGGCAAGCTGAAACTCATCCTGTCTGGTTTTCACGAAAGCGCGCTGATGGCCCACGGCGCATTTCATTACGTCTTTCCAGGTAAGAAACTTAAGTTTCAGCACACAACGTCAGCCAAGGGCCTGCAGGCACAGATTAACGGCTAGCACCTCGGAATGGTCTTAATCAGCGTGAGTTGCCGGTATTGGCATTCGCGCCTGCAGCATGACCTTGATCCGTACTCGTGCTAATAATCCGCCAAGGGGGAGGCGAGATGCTGCGACAGCTTGCTCTTGAGAGTAGGTTGCACGTCTAGACGCGCCGTCCCTTTGGAGGAAACGCTCTACGGAGGAAACGCCTACGGGCGGCGCAAGGCGCCGGTCGACCTTGGCAAACCGAGGCGGCCGGCGCTGTTTTTCCGTTTCTTATTGAAACGCCTGAAGGCCGGTGATCGCACGCCCAAGGATCAGCGCGTGAATGTCATGGGTGCCTTCATAGGTATTGACGGTCTCAAGATTCACCGCGTGACGCAGGACATGATATTCGTCGGCAATCCCGTTGCCGCCATGCACGTCACGCGCGACACGCGCAATGTCGAGCGCCTTGCCGCAATTGTTCCGCTTCATTAGCGAGATGGCTTCGGGCACGAACGCGCCCTGATCAAGCAAGCGGCCAAGTTGCAAGGACCCTTGAAGCCCCAATGCGATTTCGGTCTGCATGTCCGCGAGCTTTTTCTGAACAAGTTGCGTTCCGGCGATTGGTTTGCCGAAAACAATGCGCTCCATGGCGTAATCGCGCGCGGCCTGCCAGCAATACTCCGCCGCCCCCATAGCGCCCCACGAGATACCGTAGCGAGCCTTGTTGAGACAAGAGAACGGGCCACGCAGACCTTTAACATTGGGTAGCAAGGCGTCTTCCGGCACAATTGCGTCATCAAGTGCAATCTCGCCCGTGATTGATGCACGCAAGGAAAGCTTGCCTTCAATCTTGGGCGTTGTAAATCCTTCGACGCCACGCTCAACGACAAAGCCGCGAATCTCGCCATCGAGTTTCGCCCAGACAATGGCGACGTCTGAGATCGGCGAATTGGTGATCCACATTTTTGAGCCGTTCAGCTTATATCCGTCGGCTACTTTCTCTGCACGGGTCCGCATGGCTCCGGGATCGGAGCCGCCATCTGACTCGGTCAAGCCAAAACAGCCCACCCACTCTCCGCTGGCGAGTTTTGGCAAGTATTTCTGTTTTTGCTCTTGGGTACCGAACGCCTCAATCGGATACATGACGAGCGATGACTGAACGGACATCGCAGAGCGGTAACCGGAGTCAACGCGTTCCACTTCGCGAGCGATCAATCCATAAGCGACGTGGCTCGCGCCGCCGCCGCCATATTGCTCGGCCACCGTGGCGCCAAGCAGCCCTTGAGCGCCCAGTTCGGTCATGATCTCACGGTCAAACCGCTCCTCACGATTGGCCATGAGGATACGCGGCATCAACTTGTCCTGGGCATAACCGCGCGCTGCATCCCGGATCATGCGCTCTTCGTCGCTGAGCTGGCTCTCGAGCGACAAGGGATCTTGCCAGTCAAATTTGATTTTCTGCACCGCCGCGCCGCCTGCGTCCGCCATTCGGGTCTCCATTTGTCCGGACCATCTTCTAGCTGCCCGGCCCGGCTATCGCAATGCACAAAGTGTAGCACAGAGCCTCACGGGCTGGCCGCACCCACCGGATTATGGAATGGTGAGCACAAAATAACCGGGGAAATTGAGGGCTCACATGAGATTTCAAACGACCGCACGCCGCCTTTACACAGGCGCGCTCGCCCTGTTGCTGGCCGCCGCCTGCTCAAATCAGGAAGACCCAATCACAAGCGAGAGCGCCAGCGCCGCCGCCACAAGCGAGGCCTACACTGTCCTTGTCTCCGGAACACCGATTGGTCATCTGAAAGTTGAACCCACCAACGACGGCATCGCGATCGACTATGACTTCAAGAATAACGGCCGCGGCCCGACCATCGCGGAGGCAATCGCGTTTGACCACGCCGACGTTCCTACATCCTGGACCGTCACCGGCACAACAACCTTCGGCAACGAGGTCAATGAAACCTTCGCCGTAACTGATAATCGCGCCGAGTGGACGGACGCCACCGGTTCGGGCGAGGCGCGCATCAATACGCCGTCGCTCTATATCAGTCAGTTCGCAAGCCCCTATGCAGCCTTTATTCAGGCGCGCGCGCTGTTGAATGACGATGACGGCGTGATGCCCGCCCTTCCCGCTGGTGAAATCCGACTGACGGAAATGGAAACCGTTGGGGTCGCCGGGACTGAAGCCAACGCGACGGTCACGACTTACGCGCTCTCCGGCGCCGACTTAAACCCTGACTATTTCGCGCTCGACAGTGACAACAATTTCTTTGCCTATATCACCCCGGAATTCATCATTATCCGTGATGGCTTTGAAGGCGATGAAGCCAAGCTGCGCGCCATGGCGGAGACCTATTCCTCGGATCGCTTCGAGGCGATCCAGGCAAAAGTGGCGCGGCGCTATAACGGCCCGGTGCGCATTCAGAATGTACGGATTTTCGATCCGGAAAGCCTGAGCCTTACCGCCCCCGCCTCCGTTGTGATCACCGGCGATCGCATCACGGCGATTGAAGGGGCAGATGCGTCTGGCGCCGATGGCGAGACCGTGATCGACGGCGCCGGCGGGTCATTGATCCCCGGCCTTTATGACATGCACGGCCATATGGGCGAAAACTCCGCGCTGCTGAATGTCGCCGCCGGCGTCACCTCCGTGCGCGACATGGGCAACGACAATGAAGTTCTCGGTAATTTGATCGAGCGGATCGAAAACGGAACGCTCGCCGGGCCCCGCATCACGCGGTCCGGCTTTATCGAAGGCAAAAGCCCGTTCTCAAGCAATAATGGCGAGATCGTTGAAAGCCAGGAAGAGGCCATCGCCGCCGTGCGCAAATATGCGGACGAGGGCTTTTACCAAGTGAAGCTTTATAACTCGATGACCGGCGAATGGGCGCCGGCGATTGTCGAGGAAGCGCATCGCCTGGGCTTGAAAGTCGCGGGCCATGTGCCGGCCTTTTCAAACGCCAATGCAATGATCCGCGCCGGCTTTGACGAACTGACCCATATCAACCAGGTGATGCTCGGCTGGGTGCTGGCGCCGGATGAGGATACGCGTACGCTATTGCGCCTGACGGCGCTGAAGCGCCTGCCCGATCTCGATCTTGATGATCCGCGCGTCAATGAAACCCTGGATCTAATGGTGGACAACGGCGTCGTTATCGATCCGACGCTTGCGATTCACGAATATCTCTTGCTGTCGCGCAATGGCGAAACCCGTGCGGGCGTGCTGGATTATATCGACCACATGCCCGCCAATGTTCAGCGTGGCGCAAAAGTCGCGCTGGCGCAGATCGCCAATGAAGAAGAAGACATCGCCTATCGCGGCGCCTATGAGCAAATCGTTGAAACGCTGCGTATGATGAAAGATGCAGGCATTTTCATCGTCTTTGGGACGGACCTTGGCGGGGCTTTCAACCTCCATCGCGAGTTGGAGCTTTACCAGCAGATTGGGTTTACCCCGGCGGAAATTCTAAGGCGCGCCAGCTATGACATGGCGGACTATATGGGCCAGGACGATCTTGGCTCCATCGAGGTTGGCAAGCTCGCCGATTTCTTCCTGGTGCCGGAGGACCCGACACAAGACCTGAAAGCCATCAAAAGCATTTCCATGGTCTCACGCGGCGGCGCGATCTATTTCCCGAGCGAAATCTACCCGGAATTCGGCATACGGCCGTTCACGGATGTACCGGCGGTGAGTGAAGCGGAATAGCGTTAACTCCGCTCATCCCGGCGGAAGCCGGGATCCAGTTTGCAAGAAGGTTTCATCCAATTGTAAACTAAAAGAAATGGCGCGGCGCCCTGATAAAGAACGACGCGCCATTTTTACATCAGGACTGCTGGATCCCGGCTTTCGCCGGGATAAGCGGAAAGATAAGTCTCAAACTAACTCCAGCGCCACGCTGGTCGCCTCGCCGCCGCCGATGCAAAGACTCGCAACGCCTTTCTTGCCGCCGGTCTGCTGCAGGGCATTGATCAGCGTGCAGAGAATGCGCGCGCCGGAGGCGCCGATCGGGTGGCCGAGCGCAATCGCCCCGCCATGGATGTTCACTTTCTCCGCCGGCAGTTTGTGCTCGCGCATGGCGGCGAGCGGAACAACCGAAAACGCCTCATTAATCTCATAGAGATCAACCTCGTCCGCCGCCCAGCCGGCTTTCTCCAGCACGGTTTTGATCGAGGCGACGGGCGCCGTGGTGAACCATTCCGGCTCCTGCGCATGGGTGGAATGTGCAATAATCCGTGCAATAGGCTTTGTGCCCTTTTGATCCGCAGTGGACTGGCGCATCAGCACCAACGCCGCCGCGCCATCGGAGATCGCAGAAGCGTTGCCCGCAGTGACGGTGCCGTCTTTTTCAAACGCCGCCCGCAGATTTGGAATCTTCGCCGCATCCACGAGGCCCGGCTTTTCGTCATCATCAATAGTTATGGCGCCCTTGCGGGTTTTCACTTCGACCGGCGTAATTTCGTCCTTGAACGATCCATTCTTGATCGCGTCCTGCGCGCGCGTCACCGAACGCATGGAATACTCATCCTGCTCTTCGCGAGAAAACTGCCATTCGCGAGCGCATTTCTCGGCGAAAACGCCCATGGCGCGGCCCGGTTCATAGGCATCTTCAAGGCCGTCAATCGCCATGTGATCATAAACGGCGCCTGCCCCGTATTTGATGCCGGTTCGGCCGGTTGGGAGAAGATGCGGCGCGCCGGTCATCGATTCCATCCCGCCCGCGACCACGACTTCACTTGCGCCGGCAAGGATCGCGTCATGGCCCATCATGACGGTCTTCATGCCAGACCCGCACATTTTGTTCACTGTGGTGCAGCCCGCCGCTTGCGGGACGCCCGCGCCCAGCGCCGCCTGACGCGCCGGCGCCTGACCAAGACCGGCCGGCAAGACGCAGCCCATCAGTACTTCATCGACGTCGTCGGCCTTTACGCCGCCGCGGGACAGCGCCGCCTCTATCGCGCGGGAGCCAAGTTCGGTTGCTTTCACGCTCGCAAATGCGCCGAGAAAATTGCCGATCGGCGTACGCGCCATACCGGTGATAACGATGGGGTCTTGTTGAGTCATAGAGGTCTCCATTTGCCTTGCACGGCCTGTTAGCAGAACGCGCCAGCTAGCTACGCTGCTTTTTTGCCGCGCGCGATCACTTCAAGCGCGAGCTTATCTGCAATAGCGCCGGTAGGCGCGTTTTCCGCTTCTGCGCGGTTAAAAATTTCCGCCAGGGTCGCACCGATATTATCGATACGATCCGACAGGTCTTGTGTGGTCCATGTACCAAGAATTTCAAGGCCGACGCTGATCACGCCCGCGGCATTAATCACGTAATCCGGACAGTAAAGCACGCCGCGCTCCATCAACGCCTGATCCATGTCAGGCGTTTTGAGCTGATTGTTTGCTGCACCCGCAACAACTTTCGCCTGCAGCCGGCCAATAGTGTCTTTGGTGATGGAACCGCCCAGTGCACAAGGAGCGAAAATGTCGACATCCGCCGCGATGGCGTCATCCGGCGTGGACGTTTCAGCGCCAAAGCGCACAACGGCCTCTGCAACTGCATTTTCGTTTACATCGGCGATGACAAGCTTACCGCCTTCTTCATGGATCAGACGGGCGAGCTCCATCCCGACAGCGCCGACGCCAAGCACCGAAACGCGCAAATCCTTGAGACTGTCTGCACCGAACTGGCGCCGCGCCGCCGCCTGCATGCCGCGCCAAACGCCGCGCGCAGTGAACGGCGACGGGTTGCCGCCGACGCCTTTGCTTTCCATCCCGGCGGCGTATTTCGTAACCGAGCGGATCACCGCAAGATCAGCTTCCGTGACGCCGGAGTCTTCCGCGGTGTAGTAAAGCCCTTCCATGCTTTCGACTGCGCGCCCATAAGCTTTAAGCAGCTGGGGCGTCTTGTCCCTGCGCGGGTCCGCAAAGATCACCGCCTTGCCGCCGCCAAAAGGAATGCCCCCGAGCGCATTCTTAAAGGTCATGCCGCGTGACAGCCGCTTCACGTCCTCCAGTCCAGCGTCGAAACTCGCATAAGGATAAATACGACAGCCCCCGCAGGAAGGCCCAAGGGTCGCGTCATGAACGGCGATAATCGCCTCAAGCCCGGCCTCATCTTCAGTAAAGCGGACGACCTTGCGCCAACCTTCGATGCTCAGAACTTCAGATTTCATCAGATGAACCTCCAACCGGGAGAGGCGACCGCCAATCCATTTCAAATTGTCCTACGCTTTTTCGCTGAGCGCTTCCGGCCAAATTGTGGGACTGACGTCTTGACGCTTAGCATATAATGCTAAATACAGGATGGATTGTTGGAGCCGGACCTATGAAGCTCGACCATATCGACCACAAGATCCTGAAGCATCTTCAGGAAAATGCTCGGATCACCAATGCCGAACTTGCAGAGCGGGTCGGCTTGTCGCCTACGCCCTGCCTCCGGCGGCTGCGTCGACTGGAAACCGAGGGCATCATCAAGGGCTATCGCACGGAAATTAACCGCGAAGCGCTCGGCGTGAATGTCACTGTCATCATTTTGGTCAAGCTCGAACGCGAAGACGATAAGACTCTGCGCGAGTTTGAGGCGGCCATCAAAGATCGCGAAGAGGTGATGGAGTGCTATCTCGTCACCGGCAAGTTTGATTACTTCATTCGCGTCGTGGTTCCATCTCTGGCGACCTATGAGACGTTCCTGTCCGAGACTATGCTCCGTATGCCGAATATTGCGACTGTTGAATCAAGTTTCACCTTGCGAGAGGTCACCCGGAAGGTTGTGACTCCGCTCCCGCAATCGATCATCCGTTGAAACGTCAGGCGACTGCAGATGCTTGATTGTCGTCGGATTTCGCAGCCACAACGCGATCAATCTCCAGATGCAGCGTTTCTGCGCGGATCGGCTTTGTAACGTACCCGTCAAAGCCCATTTCGAGAAACTCATCAACTTCCTGGCGCATAGCGTGGGCAGACACGCCAACAATTGGCGTTGGCTGCCTGTCCGTCATTTCGCGCTCCAGAAACCGGATTTGACGCATGGCTTCCGGGCCGTCCAGGCGCGGCATGGAAATGTCCATTAACACCACATCATAGACGCCGCTCTTGTAAGCCGCGACGACCTCCAGCCCATCCGTAACAATTGTGACGTCATGGTTGCGCTGATCCAGGAACGCCCTGATCACGGCCTGATTAACGACATTGTCTTCACCGACCAGTACGCGCAGCCCTTCACATTGAGGATAGAGCGCGTCGGCATGTGCATCCGCGTTAAGGTCGCTGGCGTCCGCCAGCGGTGCTGGAAACGTAACAGTGAACACGGTGCCCGCTCCCAACGCGGAGCGGACATCGATGCGCCCGTCCATAGCCGCGACAAGACTTTTTGCGATCGACAACCCGAGGCCGGTGCCGCCATATTTTCGGGTGGTGGTAACGTCAGCTTGCGTAAATGGATCAAAGATACGCGCGATCTGGTCGTCAGACATTCCGATACCGCTGTCTTTAACTTCGATCTTGGCGCAGGACGCATCCTCTGGATCGATTCCAATACGTACATGGACGGCGCCTTCATCCGTAAACTTGATCGCGTTTGAGACAAGATTGTGAAGTACCTGCAAAAGGCGGTGACCATCGCCAAGCCGCATAGCATCGCTTTCACCTTCGCAGGTAACCTCAAAGTCGAGGTCCATTTCACGCGCTTTAAAGCTATGAAGGCTCTGCACACGCCTTGCGAGATCGGCGAAACTGAAAGGCGCGTGTTCCAGCTCAATTTTATTGGCTTCGATCTTTGAAAAGTCGAGAAGGTCGTTCAGGACCATCATCAGGTGGTCCCCAGAATCCGAAATAATTTTGAGCTTTTCCTGCTGGTCCTTGGTCAACCGGCTATCTTCCAGCGCCGCTGCCATTCCGAGAATCCCATTCATCGGCGTGCGGATTTCATGACTCATATTGGCGAGAAAAGTCGACTTGGCCATATTGGCCTGCTCTGCAGCGTGCTGGCGGCTCTGCGCCTTTTCCCGCGCAAGACGCATGGAAGCGCTTGAATCGGAATAGGCGCGAAACGCCAGCGCGAGATGAGACACATACAGCATCTGTGCGAGCAGGATGGCGAGAGCACCCGCACGCCCCGGGTCTTCGCCGGAGATCAACGCTAGCAAAGGAAGGCCGAAATAGTAAACGCCATGCGGCGCCATGGCGGACCAAAAGGTCCGGCGTTCATGGTGCATATGCAAAGTGATATGCAACAAAGCGCCTGATATCCAAAGAATGGCGAAAACCTTGCCTGCGGTTCCCCAAGTGAACCACAACATCGTGGGAAACAGCGAATAGAAGAAGGTCGCTTGCGCGGCCGACGCACACACGAGAAACCACTCGCGAGGTGTTGGCGGCGTCTTGCGCGCGCTATCCGTAAACGGGCGCCAGATATGAAGGTCGATCGCCTGGCTGACGCAAACGGCTATGAACCATGCCATCGCCCACACCGGATTGACCGCAGACCACAGAATAAACGCGCCGGCCAGCGCAATAATGATTCGTGTCTTCAGTTCACGGCGGCGCGTTTGTGCTGTTGTGATGAGCGCGGAAAGAACTGACGCCCCCCGTGCTGCATCAACCAATTTCCCGCCGGGCGTTTCTTTGCTCATATCACCCTCTGGTCAGGCGTGCGAAAGGGCGGCGGACCTCTCGAGAGAGCTTCCGCAGCCAATCCCTATCGATAGCCAGAAAGTCTTAAGCGCAGACTACCAATTGAAACCAGAACCGTTTCAATTCAGGACAGGCAAAGGAATCTAGCGCTGAAAATCGTAAAAAGCGCCCATGCCGAGGAGGTCGGTCAGCGCCTGCATGGCGACAAAGCTTTCCTCCATCAGCGCCGGGTCGCGCAAGTCGTCGGGAGCGATCCGATCGCGATAATGCGCCTTCATCCATTGCTCAAGTCTTTCAAGCATTGTCTCGTCGAGAATGAAATTCGGGTTGGCGGCTTGCGCTTCTCTCTCGGATAAGACGACACGCAGCCGAAGACAGGCGGGCCCGCCGCCATTGCGCATGGATTCCCGCACGTTCTTGAAAATCACGCGATTGATCGGGTTGTTCCTTGCCGCCACATCTTCGAGAAACGCTCTAACGCGCGGGTTCTCCTGTGACTCCTGCGGCAGAAGTAGCGCCATCTCCCCGCCTCCCCCATCGTCGCCCGGCAGGGTCAGTAGCTGCGAGTTAAAGAGATAGGACTTGATGCAGTCGTCCAGAGACACGTCTTTCGCCGGCGCCTCGATGATCTCAACGAATGGCGCACGCGACCGGATCTCCGCATAAGCGCCCGTTCGATCGGCAAAGCTTTCCTCATGCAGAAACAACACTGTTCCGTTGGCGACGCCAACGACGTCATTGTGAAAGGCGCCGGCGTCGAGCGCGGTTTTCGATTGCTGGATGAAAACGGTTCGGTCCGGATCGAGCTGATGATTGCGCGCCACCGCCTCGCTCGCGCGCAGTTTCTGCCGCGCTGGGAATTTTTCACCATCAACGCCATATACGAAGAGATGAACGCCTTTGTCGCCGTGACTTTTGCACAAGCGTCCATGATTCGCCGCACCCTCATCGCCGAAATGCATCGCGCCCGGCAAAGGCGGGTGATGCACAAAATGGTCATCGTCATTAAAAATATGCGCCAACACCCGCGCCGTGGTATCCGCCTCAATGGAGCGGTGAAAGTTCGCCGCGAGATTGGCCGCGGTGAGATGCACCTTGCCGTCGCCTGTATCCGGCGACGGCGCAATTGTGCCGGCATTCGCTGTCCACATGGATGACGCAGCGTAACAGTTGGTCAGCAACTGCGGCTCTTTGTTCGCCGCTCCTTCGATGATCTGTTTGTCGGTCCCAGAAAAACCGAGCGCACGTAGGGTTTTCAAAGCAGGGCGGTCCTGCGGCGGCAGGAACCCTTGCTTCAGGCCCAGGCCCATGGCCTCGCGCATTTTTCCAAGGCCCTGCAACGCAGCTTCTTTCGGGTTCGACGATTCGCCAGCGTTTGTCGCGGACGCAATATTACCGAAAGACAGCCCAGCGTAGTTATGCGTGGGGCCAATCAGGCCGTCGAAATTGTATTCGTGATAGGTCATTTCAAACCAACCTGTCCTTCCGGAATCGCGAGTAGCCCCTCGCCTTCCATCGAGGCCACCGGATAGGCGCAATAATCAGCAGCGTAATAGGCGCTCGGACGGTGATTGCCGCTGTCGCCAATGCCGCCAAACGGCGCAGCGCCGGACGCGCCGGTGGTTTGGCGGTTCCAGTTAACGATGCCGGCGCGCGACAGCGCCAGAAACTTTTCCCATTTCGCTTTGTCATCGGACAAAAGTCCGGCGGAAAGACCGAACTTGGTCTTGTTGGCGCGGGCAATGGCGTCATCGAAACTCTTCACGCGCCAGACTTTGAGAAGCGGTCCAAAATGCTCTTCATCAGGCACATTGTCCGACATCGTCACATCAATAATGCCTGGCGTCACGAACGCCTTAGCTTCGTCGACCACCGAAAGGTTCTTGATCGGCACGCCATCACCCTCGATCAGCTGGTCGAAGGCGCGTTCTAGTCCTTGCGCGATCTTTGGCGAGATCACCGGCCCCATGAAGGGTTGCGGATTGTCAAACGGCGCGCCAATCACCAGGCGCTCGGTCAGCTTGCCCAGCGCAAGAAGCGCCTTATCGCCCGCCGCTCCTTCCGGCACGATCAGCCGCCGCGCACAAGTGCAACGCTGGCCGGAGGTCAAAAAGGCGGACTGCACCACTGCAAAGGCTGCAGCCTCCACATCATCCGTGTCCCACCAGATCAGCGGATTGTTGCCGCCCAACTCCAGCGCAAGGATCACATCCATGCGGTCGGCGAACATTTTATGGATCGCCAGCCCGGTTTTCGCACCGCCGGTGAAGAGAACGCCGTCGATCTCCCCACGGGTTAACGCCTCGCCGGTTTCGCGCGCGCCCTGCACCAGATTGACCACGCCTTCCGGCACGCCGGCCTCAACCATCCGCTCAACAATAAAGGCGCCGGGTCCGGGCGTCATTTCCGACGGTTTGAAAACGACACTGTTGCCGGCAATCAGGGCGGGAACAATATGCCCGTTCGGCAGATGCGCCGGGAAGTTATAGGGCCCAAGCACCGCCATCACGCCGTGCGGTTTGTGCCGCAACATACCGCGCGTGGCGCCGGTTGCCGTTTCCTTTTCGCCAGTGCGTTCGTGATAGGCGCGGATCGAGATATCGACCTTTCCGGCGACCGCCGCCGCTTCGGTTTTCGTCTCCCAAAACGGCTTGCCGGTCTCGCGGGAAATCAGCCGCGCTAGATCCTCCGCATCGCGCTTCATCAGATCGCGGTAGCGCTCCATCACCGCAATGCGTTCGGCCAAGGGCGCCAGCGCCCATTTTTCAAAAGCACCGCGCGCGGCCCGAACTGCCTCGTTCACGTCATCCGTGGTTGCAGCAGCGCCTTCCCACACGGTTTCACCCGTAGACGGATCGAGGCTTGAAAAGGCCTCGCCGCTGCCGTCGCGCCACTGGCCGTTGATCAAAATCTTGCTCGTCATTGTCTCACCATTTCACGGCGCGGATTTCGTCGCCGGCTTTGACCCCAAGCGCTTTGGCGCATTCGCCGCTAACCAACAAAGCGTCTCCTTCGATCCTGGCGGCATCGCGCACCGCTCGGAAATCCTGAAGCCACCCTGCCGTCATCAACATCACAGGCGCATCGCCAGGATCGCCAATTATGACGTTAAATATCTTGCTGTCCTTGACCGTTTTTATGTCGTCTATATGGGCGTCGACGAGCGGCCCGCCATCGAAAACATCCACATAGCCGCGATATGCAAACCCTTCTTTCATGAGCATGTTGAAGGCGGGCAAAGCGTTGTCATGCGGCCGGCCGAGGCATTCGCGCGCCGCCTCTGGTAGAAGCGCCGCATAGATCGGATGCCGCGGCATCAAGTCGGCGATCATCTGATTGCCCATCGCTGCATTGGCGAGGTCAGCGTCCTCAAACTCCATATCAAAAAAGAGCCGCCCAAGAGAATCCCAGAAGGGTTGCGTTCCTTCCGACGACCGCCAGCCTCGCAACTCCGCGCAAACCGGATCGGCAATCAGTTTTCGATGCTGTGCAATAAAGAGATATCGGGTTTTCGCCAGAAACTTGCCGAATCCCCCGCCGCGAATATCAGGCGATAAGAATAAGGACCCCACTTCCCCGCAGCCTGTAAAATCATGGGTCGGCACCAGGAGGCGACGCTCAATTCTCTTTTTCAGTTGCTTCGATACGTGGACCGTCTTGTTGATCCGGTAATTGACAAATCCATAATCGAGACCAACCGCAGAAAACACAGCGGAGATGCCGATGACCTTGCCTTTCTGTTCAAGCACCAGCGTATAGATTTCGCCGGACGGGCTGTCGGCGTTCGCCGCAAAACTATCGACAGCAAAATCCACGCGCGCGCGCAAAGCATCCGGATCTGACGGAAGATTGGTCATCCCGCCATCGGATTGTTGCGCCAGCGTCAGCACCTGATCAAAATCCTCGCGCCGCACCGGACGCATAAAGGCCAGCGACATCAATGCGTCTCCGTCTGTTCAAACGCGCCAGGGTTCGGAATGTCACCGGCGGCGATCTTCAGCATCAGCAAGGCGGAGAGCTTTGCACGCTCCACGAGGCTGTCGAGTTTGGCGTACTCTTTTGCTGAGTGAATATGAGCGCCGCGAACACCGAGCGTATCGATTACAGGAATGCCAGCGGCCGCAATATTATTGCCGTCGCAACATCCGCCGGTTGGCTGCCAGTCAATGGCGATACCCAGATCTTCGCCTGCAGCGCGCAAGGCGTGAAAAAAAGCGTTCAGTTGCGGCGTCATCGGCTTTGGCGGCCGCGTGAACCCGCCTTCAAGCGACGCTGCGTAGCCGTCACGCCCGTCAATCTCCTCGATCAGCGCGTTGGCTTTTGCAAGCAGCCAGTCAGAATCCTCAGGCTGTTCCAGACGCACGTTAAATCGAACCACCGCCAGCTCGGGAACAACATTGCTTGGGCCGCCGCCATCGACGCGTGCGATATTGACGGTGAGTCCATCGCGTCCGCCGGTCAGCTTGTCCATACCGGAAATGAAATCCGCCGCCGCTGCGAGCGCGTTGCGGCCGAGATGATGTTCACGACCTGCGTGGGCGCTCCGTCCACGGATCACGGCGGAAAAGTTTCCGCTGCCCTTGCGCGCGCCGGCCAGCGTGCCGTCCGCCAGCGCCGGCTCATAACAACACGCAAATTGCGCGCGTTTGGCGGCTTCGGTCAACATATGTGCGGAGCCGATCGAACCGATTTCTTCGTCGGCATTGATCAGCACTTCATAGCCGATCTTGTCGGCCAGCGGCGAATTCTCCACCGTGAGAAGCGCGTTCAGCATCACCAGAAGTCCGCCCTTCATATCCGCAGCGCCAGGCGCATTCAGCGTGTCGTCATCGAGAAACGTCTCGCTTTGAAACGGATGATCGGCAGGGAATACGGTGTCCATATGACCGGAAAGCAGCATCCGCACCGGCGCTTGCGGCCGTTTAACCAGCCGCAGCATGTCGCCCACGGGTTGTTCGATGATCTCACCTTCGCGCGTGACCACCTTGTGCGGCCGCGAGGGTTCGGTTTCGATCTCTGCGCCCAGCTCGGCGAAGGCCTCAGCCAGCGCCCCGTGCATTGTCTTCAGCCCATCAAGATTTAGGCTTCCGGAATTAATCGCGCACCAATCGCGCAGCTGCACGGTCATTGGCTTGCGCTTGTCGTCGAGATAGGCGAGATCGGCTTGATAGTCATAGGTTTGGGTCATAGACCGAAAGCACTAGCGAAGCCGGATGGCCGCGGCAAGGGAGCCGGAAAATGGCGCAAAACCTGAGAACGGACCCGCCGGGCAGCCAGGCTCATTTCTTCATACGACGAAGCAGCTTATAGTCTTATGCAAAAGCGGGCGTTCTAACAGCGGATGGTGGTATTCATTGAAAAATTGTTGGCGGTCTGGGCCG
>JBCBSY010000002.1:0-15641 GCA_039818925.1 Pseudomonadota bacterium
CACAAGACCGGCGCTGTCGCCGATCAGATAGTCCGTGCCGACGACAACAGCGATAAACGCCGGCAGGGTTTCCACCATGTTGAGATGCGCGCGCTGCGCGCGTTGCGCCCAGAGCGGCGGCGTCGGCTGTTCTGCGGGAAAGTTTTTCGGATAGTTGCTGAGGAAGGTCAGCGGCCCCCAGACAAACACCCGCGCCAGAATGTATGGCGTCCAGAGCAAGAGGGTCAGGA
Source organism: Pseudomonadota bacterium (assembly GCA_039818925.1). Taxonomy (GTDB): domain Bacteria; phylum Pseudomonadota; class Alphaproteobacteria; order Caulobacterales; family Parvularculaceae; genus Hyphococcus. The sequence goes on from JBCBSY010000002.1 coordinate 231, forward strand.
CCCCGGAAAGGGTCAAATAAAAATATGCGGTTTCCACGACGTTATTCCTTTATGCGGCAAAGCCGTTGAAAATCGCTTCGAGCTTGTTGCCGAAGGGATCGCGAACAAACGCGGCATAGACGTCTGCTTTGGGATAGCCCGGACGCGGGCCCGGCGCGCCGGCGCACACGCCGCCAAGGCGCAGCGCGACGGCGTGAAATGCGTCCACCGCGTCGCGGTCTTTTGCGGCGAAGGCGATGTGAACGCCATTGCCGGCGCTCGACACGTCGCCGTTTTCGGGCTTCATGATCAAAAACGCCGGCGCGGTGGTTCCATAGGCCGCAAAGCCTTCCGTCGTGGCGAGATTGGCGAGGCCGATCGTTTCAAGAACGCCGTCATAAAATTTTTCGGCGTCCTCGATCGACGGAACGCCAACGCTAAGGTGGTCAACACCAGTCATCAGAATGTCTCCAGAAAAAATGTGGCGGCGCGCAATAGTCGGGGGATCGGCGCGCCGCCACGCATCAGAAAGTTGGCGAAGCGATTAGAGATCGCGCGATGCGGTATGCTGGATTTTGGTCCAGTTGGTTTCCGCTTTCGCAATCGTTCCGGCCTTGTCTTTCTGATACATCCGGAAAATTTCTTCATTCAGGAAAACGTAGAGTTTCCCGTTGTGAACGTCGGCATATTGCGGGTCGCCGTCGAATTTTTTGGCGACGGAAACGCCGAAGGTGCAAAAGCCGCCATAGGCTGGCAGGTACTTCGCCGGTGCGCGTTTGAACGCGTTCATATTGTCGCGCGTTGCAAAATAATACGCGATGCCGTCATGTACTGCTGTAAACGTGGCGGTTCCTTCAACGCGATTGCCAATGTCGATAAAGGCGACGGGGTCGACGCCGTGCAGCCCAAGCGGGGCCCCGGCGGCTGTCATGCCAGGCGCAGCGTTGTATTCATCGGCGGCAAAAGCCGGGGTCAGGGTTGTTGCGGCGGCCAGCGCCAGCATGGAAATCAGGTTCGTCTTCATCGGGTTTCTCCTCTTCATCAGTAAACGGATAACTGTTTGTTCCGTTGTTTCACGTGTTTAACGCGCCTGATGTGCGGGAGGCGGGCGTTTCAATCAATATTACGGACGGAAATCCGGGTTTGGTGCAAAGTCTTTGGGACGTGATGCAAAGGATCGCGATTTTCAGGCGTGCTGGCGGCGATATTGCGTTGGCGGGGCCCCGAACTTCGCCGTGAAGGCGCGGGTGAACGCCGCCGGCGATTGGTAGCCGGTTTGCGCCGCCGCCTGTTGCACGCTGCATCGGGCATTGTCGAGAAGCGCCAGCGCTTTTTGCAGCCGCCATTCACTCAAATAAGCAAGCGGGCTCATGCCGATCAAGGTTCGGAACTTTTCAGCATAGCGGCTGCGCGACATGCCGGATTCGCTGGCCAGACTTTCAACGGTCCACATCTCGTGCGGCCGCGCATGCATCAGCGTGAGACTGCGCCCGATCTGTTTGTCCTGAAGCGCGGCGAGAATGGCGCCCATCTCCGGCGCGGCGCCGGCGCCATGACGCAACATCTCCACGAAAGCGGCCTCCGATAACCGCGTGACCGCAACATTGCCGCCGGGGCCGGCGTCGAAAACGCGTTTGGTGAGAAGCCGCAAAATATCGTCGAGCCAGGGCGCGCGCGCGCGGTCGGCGGCAGAGAACACGAGTTGCGAAGGCAGCGCCCGCAGCAGCGGATGGTCCGCGCCGTCGCGAAAGGTAAAATGCCCGCAAATCAGCTGCGTTGTCGCGGACTGGTCTCCGCTGCCAGCGACGAGAACGCCTTCGCCGTCATAGCCGGCGTCCGCAAGCACTGTTTCAAGCGGCGCGGCGGCGTCCGTTTCCTCATGCGCGATAATGTGTTCGCGCCCGGCGGGGATCAAGATCAGATCGCCCGGGCCCAGTTCAACCCGCGCGCCGCCGGCGACGGCGACAAAGCAGCGCCCTTCAACCACCAGATGAAACCGCGCCGCGCCCTTGAGCGCAGGCACGGTCGTCGCCCAGGGGGCTGAAAAGTCCGTACGGAAATAAAGCGCGCCCTTGAGCGCAAGACTGGAGAGAATATCGTCAAGAACATCCATGATGGTGCATCATAAACCGCCGCCGTTCCACAAAGGTGGCCGGCGCCATTGCCGGGCGTCCCGATCAATTTACCGAGCGTCCCAAAGTCTGGTTCTCTACCCTATGCGCGGGCAGGGGTAATCCCCCCTGCACGCGGTTGTGAAGGCGGGAAACCGCCGTTTTCGGGGAGGGACTGCGGGCGCGGCGCTATTGTTCAGGCGAGCGAGACCGGGCTATGGTTCCGAGGTGAAAAAAGAACGGGGGCGAGCCATGAAAAAGACGATGCAGTGCGGCGTGGCGGCGCTATTGCTTTCGGCGGCCGCATGTTCCGGCGGCGGCGACGCGCAATCTCAGGCGCCGGTCACGGCCTATGAAAATGGTCAGATTTTCACCGGCGACAGCTTCGAACAGAAAACGCTCTATATCGCCGAGGAAAAATTCGTTGACCGCCCCGCGCCAGGCCAGATTGCATCCGTGGTCGATCTCGCCGGCGCTTATGTAACGCCGCCCTTTGCGGATGCGCACAATCACGTCACCAATCCATCGCGTCTCGCCAGCGACCAGTTTCTGGCGCAGGGCGTTTTCTACCTGCTCAACGCCAACACAATCACCGGCCCGTTCGAGGATGCGGAGGATTTTTTCGCAGCGCCTGATACGTATGACGTCAAAGTCGCAATGGGCGGGCTGACATTGCCCGGCGGCCACCCGGAAAGACTCTATGTCGAAATTCTCACCCAATTCGCCTATCCCGGATGGACGCTGGAACGTTTCCTGGGCGACGCGTTTCATTATGTTGGCTCGCGCCAGGAGGCGGGCGCGGCGCTTGACTTGCTGGAGGCGCAAGGCGCACAGATCGTCAAAACCTATCTTCTCTACTCGGAAGAATTTGCCGCGCGAAAGGACGATGCCGCCTATTACGGCATGAAAGGTCTCGATCCGGAATTTTTTCCGGCGCTGGCTCAGATGATTCATGAACGCGGCTTGCCGGTGACGGTGCATGTGGAGACGGATCATGACGTCCGTGTGGCTGCCGGCGCCGGTGTGGCGTGGCTGGCGCATCTTCCCGGCTACGGCATTTCCCGCGACGATGACGATATTGCCTATGCAACCCTGTCGGACGAGGCGGTTGCGGCGCTGGCGGACGCATCGACCATCGTCACGCCGACCTATGTGGTGGGAAAGGCCGGGTACGACCGTCTCGATCCGGATGCGCCGGCGCGCTCGTTTGAAGATGCGCATTTCACCATGCAAAAAGAGAATATTGCGGCGCTGAAAGCCGCGGGCGTTCCCATCGCGATTGGCACAGACGGCGCCGACGCCGCGGCAGGGGAGGCCGATCATCTGGTGGCGATTGGCGCGATGTCGCGCATTGAAGCGCTGGACGCGTTGACTCAAACCGGAGCGCTGATCTTTCCGGATCGGAAGCTCGGATGTTTCGATGAAGGGTGCGAGGCGAGCTTTCTGGTCTTTGAAAGTAATCCCGCCGCCGCGCCGCTCAGCGATGCGTCAATCACCAGCTTTGTAAAGCAGGGACAGACGCTAAGTTTTGAAGAAGCGGAGTCCGACTAGGCGCGTTACCGTATGCTAACGCCGCCGTCGGCCGCGGCGTTCATCGCCGTCGCGGCGCACGCGGGTGAGCCCGCGCGAAACGTCCCGGTAAAAATTAAGCAATACCGGCTCTGAGGCGTAACTGACCGCCGGATAGGCGCCGTCCAGCGGCAGCGTTGGCAGCCCCTGATGCGCTGAGAGCATGAACTCTTTCCAGATGACCGCAGGGATGGCCCCGCCGGTGACTTTTTCCATCGGCGTATAGGCGTCGTTGCCGACCCAGACGCCGGCGACCAGTTGCGGCGTGTAGCCGACGAACCATGCATCGCGCCAGTCATTGGTGGTGCCGGTCTTGCCCGCCGCGGGGCGCCGGCCAAGGGCGGCGCGCGCGCCCGTGCCTGACAGCATCACCTGATAGAGAAGGTGATTCATCTGCCGGGCGACGGCCGCCGTCATCACCCGTTTCGGGCGGGCCGCGTCATGGCTATAGAGAATCTCGCCGTCGCGGGTTTCGATCGATTCAATCGCATAAGGCGCCGGCGCAAGACCGCCCCGCGCGAACGGAATGTAAGCGCCGGCCAGTTCTTCCAGCGTTAAGTCGACAGCGCCGAGCGAGATCGAGCGATGCGGCGCCACTTCGGATTTGACGCCAAGGCGCTTGGCTGCTTCTGCGACCTTGCCGCGGCCAATCCGTTCGGTGACCTGAACCGCGACGGTGTTGATTGATTTCGCCATGGCTTCGGTCAGACGCACTGGGCCGCGATAGCCGGGCGTGTAATTGGTCGGCTGCCAGCCGGCGATATCGATCGGTTGATCAATGAAACGCGATTGCGGCGTCAGACCCGCTTCCATCGCCGCGACATAGACGAATGGTTTGAACGCAGAACCGGGCTGGCGTTTCGCTTGCACCGCGCGATTGAACTGGCTTTCCTTGTAATCGCGCCCGCCGACCATGGCGCGCAGCGCCCCGGACACGTCATAAGCGACCAGAGCGGCCTGGTCGGCGCCTTTTAATCGGGCATCCACATCGAGGGCGGCGCTCACGGCGGCTTCCGCGTCACGCTGTAATTTCTGATCGATCGTTGTGCGGACGATAAGATCGCCGGCTGCGTTCGGCGCCAGCGCCTTGGCGCGCGCCGCGGCGTAATCAAAAAAGTAACCGAGCCCGGAATCGACGTTCTGGTTGATGATAACCGGCGGGTTGAGTCGCGCCTCGCGGGCGTCAAACGGATCGACCGCGCCGGTTTCAAGCAGATTGTCGAGAACCGCGCTCGCCCGGCGTTGCGCCCCTTGCGGGTTTTGCGTCGGCGCATAGGTCGAGGGCGCCTTTGGCAGACCCGCGAGCATCGCCGCCTCGGCGAGGGTCACATCGCGCGCGGATTTGCCGAAATAGGTTTGCGCCGCGCTTTCGACGCCATAAGCCCCGGCGCCAAGATAAATCCGGTTGAGATAAAGCGACAGAATTTCGTCTTTTGAGTAATGCCCTTCGATCCACAGGGCGAGGAGCGCCTCGCGTGCTTTGCGCTCATAGGTTTGCGCCGGCGACAAAAACAAGTTCTTGGCGAGCTGCTGGGTGATGGTTGAGCCGCCCTCAACCACGGTTCCGGCTCTGGTGTTAGCCAGAACGGCGCGCAACATGCCGCGCAGATCAACGCCGCCATGATCGAAAAACCGGCGGTCTTCCGTGGACAGAATAGCTTTGATCAAATGCTCGGGCAGTTCCGACGGATCGACATGCTCGCCATAGCGCGCGCCGCGCGCGGCGATTTCCTCGCCATTGCGATCAAGAACAATGATCGCCGACTGACGGTTGACGTTCCACAAATCCGCATCATCGGGAACCCGCGGCGCCATGACAACAAAGGCGAACCCCAGCGCAAAGGCCGCGCCCCACAAACCCAGCGACAGGGTCGACAGCGCGAGCGAACCCCATAGCCGGCTCCAGGCGCGGCCGTCGCCCGGCGCCTTCGGATACTTTGCGGTTTCGGCATAGGGCGTCTCGCCCTCGGGCGGGGTCGCGGAAAAGCCGAACAGCTTCAGGAAGTCCCGGTGAAAGGCGGCGGCGCCGCGCTTCATGTCCGTCAGCAGCGACGACAAGATCGCGCGCAAGCCGCTTAGATCATGGCCGCTTTTGTCGTGCCCGCTCTTGTTGTTCTCGTCCGCCATACCCGCCTGCCGCGTCGGCTTTTCCTAGGGGCGTCGCCGCCTTGGTCGCAACGGCCGCCGCCGCCGTCATTTACGCAAATCTATGCAACTTTCATCCCATTGCGGCGCGCCGTCAAACAGGCCGCTTGGTGGCTGATAAACAGGGCGGAAATCAGGCGCAAGGCGAGAGTTTTCAAGGCGTTGGGTTTTTGGGTGCTGATGACCAAAAAGTAAGGCGCTATGGCGCCGGTTCAGCGACCGTTCCCGCGCCTGCAATCCGGTCGGCGAAGTCTACTGGGGCAGCGTCCCTTCAGAACGGCTTATTCAATTGCGTCCTTGCGGCGCACCAGACCGGCGAGGCTGGCGATTGCGATGGCGGAAAGGGCCCAGCCAAGAAGGATCTGGATCCAGCGCCACATGGCGGCGAAAGGCGTTGCGCTGACATCGGGGAAGGCATCGAGCGCATTGCGTAAAGGCGCCGGGGTTCTTGCGCCAAGACCGCCTGCTGCGGTTGACGCCGTTCCTGTCGCGCCTTCAGCCTGGGGGAACTGGATCACGAATGCGCTGTCCTGACCAAGGTTGATCACAGGCAACAGCACATCCAGCGAGTAGACATAGGTGTTGAAGGCTGGCGCGTCATTGCGCGGGGCAAGCTGTCCAGATGCGTCAGCGCCATCGAATATGAAAACGCCGGCGCCCCACAGGGCGAAAAGCCAGACGAGGGCGCGCCAGGTCATGTAGCCGTGGCCGATTGCAATATTCATGAGTGCGCCGAACAAGCCTGCGACTCGTCCCTGATTGCCGGACCGAAGCCAGCGTTTTTCGCGCTGATGCAACAGGCGATTTGCGTCTTTCAGGTGTCCCATGGCGCGCAGGACTCTGGCGCACTGGCCCCAGGGCTGCGGACGAAAATCTTTCTTAAGATAGTGTTTCGGCTGGCTCTCGATCCAGTCAGGCGGAACCGCCAATCGGTGTTGCGCTTGATCGGCGTGTCAAAGATATCCGTAAACCGCTCATAAGTGAGACCGTCGAGGATCAGCTCGCCTTTGCGGGACTTGCCTTTCCAGGCGCTTCCGTCATCGGCCAGCAGATGCGCGCGCACATCTCTCAAAATGATGCGCCCGGCAGGCGGCGCCTCACCGTCGGATGTCAGGCGCGCCAATAACAACGTGTCGCCGATGGTGGCGCCATCGAGATCGAGTGCAATCCCGGAGCCGCCATCAAGGCGGGCGTTCCAAAATTGAAGGGAGCCCTTTATTGTCGCGCTAATAAGGCTCACTTCGCCTTTGGCTCTGAAATCTGCGCGCATGTAAGCAGATCCATCGATGCTCGCGTTGCTGAAGTCAAGGGCAACTCCGTCCGGATTGAAGAAAACGCCTCCACTGCATTCTAAAACACTACCGATGGTCGCGGCTACAAAACTCACTTCACCTTTGGCGCGGAAACCGTCGCTCAAAAACACCGTTTCATCGACTGTTATGCCGCTGCATTGAAGTGCGACACCTTCCAGATTGGAAAAGGCGCCGTCGATGCAATCAAGATCGCCGCCGACAGTCGCGCCAACAAAATTCACATGGCCCTCGACACTGCAACCGTTGCGCAAGAAGGCCGATCTTTTTATGGTCGCGCCGTTGCAGTTAAGTGCCATACCGCCCGGATTGGAAAAGGCTCCTTCACTGCAATCAAGTGCGCCGCCGATGGTCGCACCAACGAAATTCACTTCGCCTTGGACTTTGCTACCATTTCGCAAGAATACTGACTCTTTAATGGTCGCTCCGTTGCAATCAAGCGCACCGCCGTGCGGATTGGAAAAGGCGCCGTCGTAGCACTCAAGGCTTCCGCCGATGGTCGCGCCTACAAAGTTCACTTCGCCTTGTGCGCTGAAATTGTCGCGCATGAAAACTGATCCGTCGATGATCGCGCTGTTACAGTAAATTGCACCCAAGCCGCCTAGTTCTTGATTAGCCGCGTTCAGTTTTGCGCCCTGTAAGTCCAACAGGCCGGTGATTCGGGCGCCGCGCAGGCCAATATGAACGGCATCCAAACCACAAAGGGAAAAGTCGCCATCGATCCTCACATTTTCCGCGTCCATCGAAGGAAAGCTTGAGCCGTCCAGCACGACGCGGCCGAGCCGCGCGTCAGTAAGCGTGATAGGCAAATCGAATTTGCACTTCGTCAACCAAATCGGCCATTCGAAACGAATGGCGGTTAGGTTCAGTTCCCCGATGATGCGCGCGCCTGTGATGCGCAGGCCTCGGTGATCGACTTGCAGACGCCCGCCATAGTCGTCAAAGGCGCGGCCAAGCAGCGCGTTGACGATCGCTTCAGCCTCTATTTCCGGTTTTGTATCTGTCCCGGTTTGCGCGTCGCGCTCGCCTGTTTCTTGCAGAAAAGCGCGGTGATATTCCGGCGTCCAAATCGCGCCGTCCTGAATGGCCCGATACAGGCTGCGCGTTGTCGCTGGCAGACCACGTCCGTTTTGCATTGCGAAATCCCCCGCACCCCGCGCCGGCATTGGATGTGCCGGCTGACGCAACGAGAGATTTTTATCATCTAGACCCTAGGCTCGCTAGACCTAGTCTTCACAGTAGTGACGAGAAAACGTCGCGGCAAAAGCGACCGCGTTTTATACATGGCTGGCGCCTGCAATCCGGTCGGCGAAGGCGCGCGCCGCGGTCGATTGAGCCGGCGTCAGCGCGTCCGCGCCGGGCGCGTAGAAGAGCCCGCCCCAGCGCATGTCGAAATAGGCAGCGGTGTCGGCAAAGGGCTGAATGAAACAGGCGGGCGCATCGGCTGAGCCGCCGGTGGCGACGACAAACACCGCCTTTCCCGCAAGGGCTTTTCCAGTTGGTTTGTAGATTTCCGTCAGATCTGTCAGGCGATCAAACACCGTCTTCATCTGGGCGCTCATGGAATACCAGTAGACCGGGCTCGCAAAGATGAGAGCCTCGGCGCTTTGCATCTTTTCCGCGAGCGGTAAAAAATCATCATGCGCGCGCCCATGATCATAGCAATAGGGACCGATGGCCAGCGTGTTGAGGTCAACCGTTTCATGCGCATCCAGGCAGCGCGTGACTGCGCTGAGCAGGCGCGCGGTGGCGCCGTCATGGCGCGATGAGCCGAGGATGGCGAGGGTTTTGTTTTCCATGATGATCACCGCAAAAACAGATTGGTGAACCGGGCCGTCATTGGAGGCGGGGCCTGCAATGACGGCGGTTCAATTCATCTTCATTGATAAAGGTTCTTTTCCGCCGGGATAGCGCTGGAATATTCGACGAACTCGAACTCAAGTCCTTCCTCGTTGACATAATAAAGGTTGCGCCGATGCGGGTGCGTTTCGCCCAGATGATGCGGCTCATACCCAGCGGCGCTCAGTCTACTGACCACTGCGTTAAGGTCCGAAACTTCGAACCCCAGATGGGCAAGACCAGGCTCGGCGCTTTGTAAATCGCGATGGCGTCCGCGCGCGGCGGCGGGAATTTTAAACTCATTCAGCGTGACGTAATTGTCGTCATCGCCGATATGCGCCCAGCGCCGCGGCGCGCCGGCCCATTCGCCGCCGCCTTCGCCGCGCACCCGCCAGTTCGGGAACGCCGCCATCAAAAATTTGGCGGTCGGATCAATTTCAGTCACCACCAGATTCACATGTTCAAGCCGGGGAGCGGCAGGCGCGGCTGCGTCCGGGGCGGTGGCGCCGGTTTGTTGATTTTGCATGATAGGCCTCCTTTTAGTAAAGCATATACTTTCATTAATGCGGCTTGTTTTCGAAAGCAATCGCTTTTATAAATTCCGGATGCAGAAAATATCGAACGCCGCCATCAAAAAAGCCGATAAGCCGCCAAGACGCCCGGCGGCGAAAACCAAACGCGCAAAGAAACAGGTTAAGCCGAAAGCAGCGCCGGAAGCGGGGGCGACGCGCGCGGCCATTCTCGACATGTTGAAGCGGGAAGGGGAGCTTTGCGCGTCATACATCGGGCCGAAACTGGGCGTTACGCCAATGGCCGCGCGGCTTCAGCTTTACGCGCTGGAAGAGGAAGGTCTGGTAAAGGCGCGGTCCGAACCGCAGGGGCGCGGCCGGCCATTGAAATACTGGACGCTGACAGAGGACGCCGCGCGCGTGTTTCCGGATGCGCATCAGGCGCTGGCGGTCGAAATGATCCAGTCTGTGGAAGCGCTGTTCGGCGCCGAGGGGTTGGCGAAGGTGGTCAGGAAACACGGGACCATGCAACGCGCGGCTTACGGCGAAAAACTGAAATCAGCGAAGACAACCGGCGAGCGCGTCAAACGCCTCGCTGCTGCGCGCAGCGCGGAAGGCTATATGGCGGAGGCGGTGCGCGACGGGCGCGACTGGTTGCTGATTGAAAATCACTGCCCGATCTGTTCGGCGGCGAAGGCGTGCAGCGGGTTGTGTGCGGGCGAGATGAAAGTCTTCGCTGATGTTCTGGGGCCGGAGGTTTCGATTGCGCGCGAGGAGCATATCCTCGCCGGCGCCCGGCGCTGCACCTACCGGGTGAAAACGCGTTAACAAAGCAGCGTGCTGTTCGCGAGTGGTTGCCAGGCGCGCGTTGGTTGCGTCGGAGCGGTAGGTTTTTGTCGAGTTCACAATATTTCGCAGGCATATTACAATCTCATAGGAGATGGGGAGAAAAGCATGCAACGTATTCTGATTTTAAGCGCCTTGCTTCTGCTTCATGCGCAGCCGGTTGTGGCGAAAAATTATGACCTTGTCATTGCGGGCGGCCGCGTTATCGATCCGGAGACGGGTCTTGACGCCGTGCGAAATGTCGGCGTCTCAAACGGCGAAATATTGAAAATTTCAAAACGCTCTTTGGATGGAGAAACGGTTGTTGATGCATCCGGTCTTATCGTTGCGCCCGGGTTTATCGATCGCAACACCTATACGTTGGGTTCTGATCTGTTTCGAATCCGTGTGGCGGACGGCGTCACGACAACGTTCAATTTCGAGGAAGGCGCGTTTGACGTGCCAGCGGCTTATGCGGCCATGGAAGGCAAGGCGCTGATAAATTACGGATTCTCGTCGAGTTGGGGCGCCGCGCGTACGCAAGCGGCGATGCAGGCTCCCGTCGAGGTTAAGGACGGCGTCGCCGTCACCTATCCTTCGGAAGAAATTTCCAACCGCGCGCTGAGCGATGACGAACTGACCGAGATGCTGGCGCTCATTGAAGAAGGACTGAAAGCCGGGGCTCCCGCGGTCGGCGTCGGCGTTGAATATGCGCCGGGGGCGACGAACAGTGAAATCCTTGCCGTGTTCAGGCTCGCGGCCGAATATAACCGTTCCGTGCAAATCCATATGCGTGCGTGGAACAAGACCACGGATCATCAGGATATGTATGAAGTGATCGCTGGCGCGGCGATTACGGGCGCATCCATTCACATCAGTCATCTCAATTCGTCCGGCGATGAATACACCCCCCGATATCTTGGTTTTATCGAGGAGGCGAATCGGCGCGGTCTTTCCGTCAGTACTGAATGTTATCCGTACGCCGCCTGGATGACCGACATCCGCGCGCCGTTTCTGAGCGACTGGCGTGAGTGGCCAGATGAAGCATTTTCCCGTTTCGAATGGCCGGAGACCGGCGAAAGGCTGACCCGGGAGACGTTTGAACGTTATCGCGAGAAGGGCGGTTTTGTTATCGGGCATGTCAGCAACGACGCATGGGTGAATGCGTGCGTAGAGCATCCCGAGACGTTTATCGCGTCAGACGGCGGTTGGGATGGTGGAAAAACGCATCCACGCGTTGCGGGGTCGAACGCCCGCTTCCTTGGTGAATATGTGCGTGAAAAGGGTGTGTTCACCCTTTCGCGCGCGATTCGCAAATTGGCGCTGGCGCCAGCAATGTCGCTGGAACAAGCGGCGCCGCAGATGTCGAAGAAAGGGCGCCTGCAAGAAGGCATGGATGCCGATATCGTTATATTCAATGCGGAAACGGTGATTGACCAAGCCACCTACAAAGAGCCGGTTTTACCATCCAGGGGTATTGAAACAGTTATTGTCGGAGGAACCGTGATTTATCACGCGGGTGAATTTCGCGAAAACAGCTATCCAGGCGCGGCGATAAGGCTCGCGCCTTTGGACTGATGATGAATTTCAAAGGAACGTGGCGCTATGACCCGTGCGCGGCGCATCCCCTTGCGCTATAGCTTGCGCATGGCTGCTGAAACGCCTTTTTGGGAAACGAAAGCGCTGTCAGAAATGACCAGCGAAGAGTGGGAGTCGCTTTGTGATGGCTGCGGGCGCTGTTGTCTTTATGTTTTGCACAATGAAGACACCGGCGATGTGTTTGAGACCGACGTGGCTTGCAAATTGTTCAACGCAAAGAAACGCCGCTGCACCGATTACGCCAATCGCGCAGCGCGCGTGCCCGACTGCGTGCAACTGACGCCGGAAAACGCCGGCGCGCTGCAATGGATGCCGAAAAGCTGCGCTTATCGCCGGCTGGCGGAAGGCAAGCCGCTTCAAGATTGGCATCCGCTGATTTCCGGTGATCCGCAGTCCGTCGCGCGCGCCGGGATCGCCGTCGCGCCAGATCTCATTCCCGAAGACGAGATCGACGATGATCTGCTGGAAAACCGGATCACCAGGGCGCGGTAGAAACTTTCGCTATTTGTCATTCGCCGAACGAACGCCCCGAAAACCGTAAGCGCGGTGTCGTGGGCCGCCCGACCAATTGCCGAAGGGCCGGTAGGCGACGGGGCTATGGGGTCGGTATAGATCATAATGGCCGCCTTCATCGTAAAACCCGCCACCGCGATAACCGAATCCTTTTTTGCTGCGCGGGCTCCCGAGTTCGCGCGGCCAATGCGCTGCGGTCGCTTCGCCCCAGGCTGAAATGTCGCCGTCGCCATGAATGCCCGTAAAAGCGCGTCCAGCCGCGTCCCCGATCGTTACGACACGCTCCCATAGACTGCCCGACAAATCCATAACCCAGTAATAGGAAGCAGCAAACTGTTCTCTTGTTGAATCCGTTAATTCGGACTCGCTCGCCCCATTTAACATACCGACATCACCGTTTCGTAGGATAAATCGTTCAACTTGCGATGTGCTGGTCGTTCCCCAGACGTACTCGTCCGCGCTCGGGGTGTGTGGCCCCCGCGCCGCCTTATCGAATTCAAAATCCGTCATTGGACGGAGCGCTGCCCAATCCAAAAATGCGATCCCATCCTCCCAGCTCACAAAATTGGCTGGACGATCGGGCGAGTCCGCTACATAAATATTACCTTCCCGGCGAATGGTCCCCCGATCGTCATAGTAAGTGCGTCCGCCAAAATTTGCACGAAGATCGGCGCCAAAATAGTCAATGTCATTTAAAAAGTTGGCATACTGACCTTGAGTCAACTCATACTTCATCATGTAATATGCATTAAATCCCTTGGGAAAAGCGGAGGGAATAGGCCCTTCCGCATCTCCCATGTGAACGCTCGCTAACTCTGGCCGATAGGAGAGCATGCCTGCCTCCGGTCCAACCGTGATTTCATTTTCGTTAGTTATTCTATAAGGGCCGCCAAATGCGTTGTCGCCAGTGGAAAGATAATATGCGCCATACTCAAGCGCAGCTTCGCCGGCGGCGCCTGCGGAAAAGGGCCCTTCAGGAATATAAACCATCTCAATGCCATAGGCAGAGGCTCGTAAAGTCTCAATGCCAAAACCTTCCAGTCCCGCAGGATCAATAGCGGCGCGTATTTTGACGCGCACATCACCTCGATAAGGCCGTACCGGTTCGATAAAGAACCCAGTACGATCATTTGAGACGCGAATTTCCATCCGCGGCGAACCAACCTTGTCGTCAACATTTAAGAATTCGGGCTCTCCAACAATTGTTGCATGCCGAGTAATCGGCACCCCGATAGAGTCCATCCCGCGCAGTTTGAGAAAGACCCACACACTGTCATGGTTGCGTTCATTGCGCCACGCATTCTTCCACTCAACCCAAAATTCCACAAAGGCTCGTGTTGCTGGATCTTCTTTATGAGGATGTTTATCGGTGTGAAACAACGCGCCTTCAATCGTTAGATCTGACGCTGCCGCGTGCGAGCTATTCAAAATAGTAAGCCCGAAGCATAGTGTTTGAATAGCGATACGCAAATTCATCTTAAACCCCCTGAGACTGTTATTTCTGCGATGACCAAGCTTTATCGACAATTTTCCACGCACCGTCTTCACGATAAAACGTGAAAACTGTTGTTCCCAGACTCGACGGTTTATCGATGCGAATGTACGCCATGCAATCATAGATGATCTGGATGTCTGCGACCTGCCTGTCGTCTGCATATCCGTTATGCTTGCCGTTGCTGAGCCGCGCAGCAAAGATATCTTTTGGCTCTGCGGCGACTTCGCCGTTCTCATGGTTTTTCATCAACCAGCTTTCATGATGCGCAGTTTCAAGCAGCGCAGGATTGTCTTGATCGACGCCGGTGTAATAGGCGTTGAGCGTCGCCAACACAGCGCTTGCGGCTGTCGACGGATTGAACCGTTTTTCGCGCACCCCGCAGGCCGCGCTCGCCATCGATTCTCCTGCAACGCGCCAGGCGCCGTTAGATTTGAATAATGTCAGGATTGTCACCCCTGGCTTTTCCCAATCGTCAATGCGTGCGATAGCGAAGTCGTCAGCAAAGACTTGCAGCGAGGTTAAAGCCGCATTCTGCGCGATAGCAGGCATGTCCTTGGCGTGTTCTCGGCCGATTGAGATTAGGGCGCCGTTTTCCATGCGCCGCCCGGTCCAGACTGGATCGAGAAGATCGGCCCGTCTCGCTACGACGTAGCGTGAAACGACCGCCGCTGCTTCGCTGATGGCGGCGGTATTGCTGACAGTGGAAGAAACGTCGGTCTTGGCGTACGCCGCACCTGAAAGGCTGGCGGCAACGGTTGCGATAAGTACTTTCGCCTTAGTCATGAGTTCATCCGTTTCATATTATGCGGGAAGCATCCGGCGCCTGGAGGGAGGGGCGGTAATCCGGAGGTTATGCCATGAGTTTCGCGTCTTTTTATTGCTGATGGGCTTGCTTGCGCGTAAGAACATTTCACCTACAGCCGGAAAACGAAGAGAACTGACGCAATGACCGAACTTGACGACCAGGACCGGGAAATTTTGCGCATCATACAGAAGGACGCCCGCATTTCTTCCGAAGCCATCGGGGAGATGGTCAATCTCTCGGCGGCGTCAGTGCATCGACGTTTGCGGCGTTGGCGCGAGGAAGGTGTGATTGAGCGTGAAGCGGCGATCCTCAATGCAAAAGCATTGGGCGCGCCGATGACGATCTTAGTTTCGGTTGTAATGGAGCGTGAGCATGTCGACGTCATGAACGCTTTTGCAAACCGCATGCGCGTGCATCCGAATGTTCAGCAATGCTACATGATCACCGGTGAGGCAGACTTTCTTTTGATCGTGAAAGTGCGCGATATGGAGGACTTTGAACAGTTCTGCGAAGAGGCATTTCATGATCGCCAAAGTTTCAGAAAGTTCAATTCATCCATTGTGATGTCGACGGTGAAGGCTGGACTTTCTGCGCCAGTTTGATCGCTGGCTGATGCTGCTTTATTCACGTGTGGGCTTAGGGCGATAGGCGCAGCTTTTCGGCATCCATTGCGACGTTCTACCTTTTTGCAGTGAGTGCTGCGCAACCGCCC
>JBCBSY010000002.1:15651-17346 GCA_039818925.1 Pseudomonadota bacterium
CGCAGCACTCACTGCAAAAAGGTAGAACGTCGCAATGGATGCCGAAAAGCTGCGCCTATCGCCGGCTGGCGGAAGGCAAACCGCTCTACGATTGGCATCCGCTGATTTCCGGTGATCCGCAGTCCGTCGCGCGCGCTGGGATCGCCGTCGCACCAAATCTCACTCCCGAAGACGAGATCGACGATGATCTGCTGGAAAACCGGATCACCAGGGCGCGGTGAAGGAAAAACTGACAGCATTCTGGAGCTCGACTCTACAAACACGTGCTTAAACAGAGCTGCGAAAGATTCCGTCAGGAAATGGCGCTACACGCGTCCAACGTTTGATAGCAAGCCTGTCAGTGTGATTGGGATCAAAACTGAATTGACTTTTGAACTCTATCCCTAAGCCTGCTTTTCGTCGCTTATGCGCATGTAGACTATGAATTAGTTTGGGCTTGAAAGAATATAACTTATACCCCAATAGCACGAACCATAAGTAAAATAATTCAACATTTCTGTTGAATTCTTGAAGAATTCCCAGTGTTGGTGAAGACTTATCCTCACCTGTCCGGACGGCCCCATACTGCCTTCCGTGATGAAAAACCAGACAGACATCAAAAAAACGCTGCCGCAAACGGCGCTGACCCAGGACGCGCCGGAAGAAAGCTGGCGCGCTTTGCACGAGCGTATCAAGGCGCTCGCCCATCGCCGTTCAAAGGCGATGCTGTCCGCTTATGGCGAGGACGATGAAACTTTTGACAAGGGCGCGCGGGCGCTCCGGACCCTGATGAGTGCGGCCGAGGTCGCCAATCGCATGGAACGCGAAGAAGCGAAGGACGAAACACCGCATGAAGAAGGCGCCGGCCGCACCCCCCTCACCAGCGAAGTCATCGAAGCCGAATACGAAAAAATCCGAAACACCATCAGCGCGCTCGAGTGTAGCGGGCAATCCAATTCCATCGCATCTGTCGCTGCAAGAGCAAATGGCGGCGCAGATCCTGTGGACTCTGGCGCCGGACCTTGCCGCGAAATTCTGGAGAATTAACGCCCATGCGCATCAGCTTCACCCGCAAGGCGACTGGACGACCTGGCTCATTCTGGGCGGGCGCGGCGCCGGAAAGACCCGCGCCGGCGCCGAATGGGTCCGCGCGCTCGCCGATGACCGGTCGAACGATAACGCGCCGCGCCGCGATCGCAAAAGGGCCATCGCATTGGTCGCTGAAACATACGCCGATGCGAGGGAAGTCATGATTGAGGGCCCGTCCGGCATTCGCGCCGTCTCGCTTGATGACGAGCGTCCGGATTACGAAGCCTCGCGCCGCCGGCTGGTGTGGCCGAACGGCGCCGTCGCCTACGCCTTTTCCGCCGAAGACCCGGACGGGATCCGCGGCTATCAGTTCGACGCCGCCTGGTCGGACGAACTCTGCAAATGGCGGTATGCGGAGGAAACCTGGTCGAACCTGCAACTGGCGCTGCGGCTCGGCGAGCGCCCCCGCCAGATGGCGACCACGACGCCGCGCCCGACGGCGCTCTTGAAGCGATTGATCGCCGCTGAGACGACCGAAGTCACGCGCGCTTCGACCTACGCCAACCGGGCGCATCTTTCCGATGCGTTCTTCACCGAAATCGCTGCGCTCTATGAAGGCACGGCGCTTGGCCGGCAGGAGCTCATGGGCGAACTGGTTGATAATGTGGCCGGCGCGTTGTGGTCCTG
>JBCBSY010000003.1:0-16644 GCA_039818925.1 Pseudomonadota bacterium
GCGGGATTTACGGGCAGCGGCGCGGCCCGGTCAACGCTGATGCGCCGATGCGCGTGCCCCGACGCGAATCCCGCTTCAAAAAGCCGCGCTTTTTACCGCCCGGAAGCTAGGGCGACGCGTTTGCGGCGCCAATATAGCCCTTGCAATCAGGAGAAAGCGCCCGTGTCCCATACGTCCATCAATCGTTCGTCCTTTTCGCATCCGGGCATGAAAGCGCCTCCGGCGGTTCCACATCACAAGCCTGCTGGCATCAGCGACCGGATCGCCTTTGCGCTGGTGAAGTTTCTGCGCGTGTTCGCGGACCTTTTCTTTCAAGATCGTTACGGTCACCGCGCGGTGGTTCTGGAGACCGTCGCGGCGGTGCCCGGCATGGTTGGCGGGCTGTTGCAGCACCTGAAATCCATTCGCCATATCCGGGAGGACGAAGGGTGGATCCGCGAGCTTCTCGATGAGGCGGAGAATGAGCGCATGCATCTGATGACCTTCATCAAAGTCACGCAGCCGACCCTGTTCGAGCGCCTGCTGGTTATGACGGCGCAGGCGATCTTCTACAATTTCTATTTCTTTATGTATCTTTTTGCGCCGAAAACAGCACACCGTTTTGTCGCCTATCTCGAGGAAGAGGCGGTGATCAGCTACACGAACTACCTGGCTGAAATCGACGCTGGCCGGTTGGAGAATTGTCCGGCGCCGGACATCGCTATTGAATACTGGAACCTGCCGCCGGACGCCCGGTTGCGCGAGGTTGTGCTGTCGGTGCGCGAGGATGAGGCTGACCATCGCGACAGAAATCATTTCTTCGCCGACGCGCTTCGTGCGCCCAGGCGTCAGCGAGCAATGGCCTGAAACTGCGCGCCTTGCGCCTTGCCGCGGCGCGCGTAGCCCGCTAGCTTCCGACCAAATTCGCAGAATGAGGAGCTCGTAATGGCCGAAGGCGTCGCCAGTCTCACACCGCAGGAAGCGGTGATCTATTTGATGGTTATGACTTCGGCCTCGGACGGGTCGATCAAGGACGAAGAACTGCGGACGATTGGCCGCGTGGTCCGTTCCTTCCCAATGTTCAGCAGTGCCGACGAGGCGGGGCTTGTGGGCACAGCGGAGGCTTGCGGCAAGTTGATGTCGTCAGACGGCGGGCTTCATAAAGTGCTTGAAGCCGCAGCGAAAGCCCTGCCGGAATATCTTGGCGAGACCGCTTACGCAGCCGCCGTCGATGTGGTGACTGCAGACGAAAGCCTTGATGTGACAGAAATTCGCGTGCTGGAGCTGATCCGCAACGCCCTTCGGGTTCCCGACGAGGGCGCCGCCGCCATCGAACACGCGGCCCGCGCCCGGCATATGACCCTCGATGGAGTGAGCGGTTAGATTATTCGTCGCCGAAGAGAAACAGCCGCAGGACGGGAAAGAGGCCAAAGAGAATTTGGCCGGCCAGGCCGAGAAAACCGGCTTCTGATACAAAAGCTGCGAGCTGCTGGTCGAGCGTGCGCCCAAAGCCGATAACGCCAAGTAAAATCTCAGCAATCATCAACAGACCGAAGGCGCAAACGCCCATTGTCAAACGCGATGAAAACTGAGCCTCAACGCTGAGTCTGCGCACAACAAATCCGCAAACAAGCCAGGACGCGCCCAGAATGAACGGGATCTCTGTCAGGACGGCGAAGGTTTCTCCAAATTGCGGAACCAGAAACAAGATGCGGACTATGCCGAGCAAAAATCCGACAAGGAAAACGATCCCAAAGTATAAAATTCCGGCTTTGAGCGCGTTTAACATTTCTGTTTCCTCACATCATCCGCCTTTGTCATCTGCGGAACAGCTTAACGCAGCATCACCCAACACACGCTGGCGACGATAAAGGCGACGATGACGTTCAGCATTATGCCTTCGCGCGCCATGCGGGCAATTGAGATCCGACCTGTGCCATAGATGATTGCGTTTGGCGCCGTGGCGACCGGCAACATGAACGCGCAAGAGCAGGAAATTACCGCCGGGATCATCAACAGTTCCGGTTTCACGCCGGCGCCGGCGGCGACGGCCGCCAGCAAAGGCATCAAAAGATTCGCTGTTGCCGTATTGGAAGTCACCTCCGTCAAAAACGTAACGGAGAGGCAGAGCCCCAGGATCATCAGGAACACCGGCGCGTTAGTGAGCATCGACAATTGATCGCCAATCAGGACGTCAAGGCCGCTGGCGCGGAATCCGCTGGCGATGCAGATGCCGCCGGCAAACAACAACAGCATGCCCCACGGGATATCGCTCGCGGACTTCCAGTCGAGCAGCGCGCCGCCTTTTCCATTCGGAACGAGAAACATCAGGATGACCGCGAACACCGCAACGGTTGAATCACCAGCCATCTCCATGCCGAGCGCGCCAGACCAGCCGCCAAACGGCTCGCTGCGCGTCACCCATAAAGCAATGGCAATCGCGAAGACCATCAGTGTGCGGCGTTCATCCGTGCGCCACGGGCCAGGGTCGGCAAGGGCGGGCGTTTTCACATCGCCGAGCGATCGGGTGAGCCACAAAGCCATGATGGGAATGCCGATCGCAACAATTGGCACGCCAATACTCATCCAGCGGGCGAAGGAGAATTCAGCGCCGGTGGCGCGGAAAAAATTGTCAGCGAAAATCAGGTTCGGCGGCGTGCCGATCAGGGTGGCGACGCCGCCGAAGCTGGCGGCGTAGGCAATGCCCAGCAACAAGGGCGCCGAAAGTTTCGGGTCGTCGGTGCGCGACAGGATGGCGAGCGCCATGGTCGCCAACATCAACGTTGTCGCCGTGTTGGAGATCCACATCGAGAGCAACGCCGCCGCCAGCATGAAGCCGATCACCAGCCGCCGGCCGGACCCGCCCACCAGATTGATCATGTAAAGTGCAAGCCGCTCATGGGCGCCGGATCGCTCCAGCGCTTTTGACAACATGAAAGACGCCATCAGAAGAATAATGACAAAACTGCCGAGCGCCGAAGCGGCTTCGCGCTGATCCAGAACGCCGGCCATCGGGAACAACGCAAAAGGCACAAGCGACGTCGCCGGGATTGGCAGGGCTTCGCTGACCCACCAGAATGCGGTCAGGCATGTGATCGCGATGGTGGCGACAATCTGTTGCGGAAGCCCGCCATAATGTGCGGAAAGGCCGGCGACGGCCGCGAAAATCAGGCCCAGAACGATGCGAACAGGTTTCATAGCCGGTATTACTCCGCGAGTTGCCGGGCGCTGTCCAGATTGTGAAGAGCGTCCTAACGAATTGCGGATAGGGTAGGGGGCGCAATAGGAGTTTTTAATGCTGCGTGTTTTCTCCGGACTGATCGCCCTGTCGTTCGCTGCGGCGTTGCAACCCGCTCCCGCGCAAGCGGCGCCGGATGAGGTCGCTTTCGCACTTTTTGTCGCGGGCGACTATCGCGCGGCGGCGCAAAACGCCGCCGATGCCGGCGGCGCTGAAAACCTTGCGCTGGCGGCGCGAGCGCTTAACGCCGAGGCTTATCTCATGGCCGATGATGGTGATGCGCGGAAGCTTGCAAAAGACGCGCTTGAGTTTGCAGAAGACGCTATCGAAGCCGATGCGATGTTGGTCGAGGGGCATCTGCAAGCCGCGATCAGTCTCGCACAGCGCGGCGCGCGCATGGCGGCGTTGCGCGCGTTTTTCCTTGGCATCGCCGGGCGCGCCCGGGAAAAACTGGACGAGGCGCTGGCGCGCGAGCCGGAAAACGCCTGGGCGCTGTCGAGTTCGGGCGCCTGGCATCTGGAAGTGGCCCGCCGGGTCGGCGAGGGACGATTTGGATCGGATCCCGCCCTTGGTCACAGCCAATTTCTGGCGGCGCGGGCCAACGATCCGGAAAATCTGCTGATCGCTTATGAGTGTGCGCTGCGCCTTATCGCTTATGGAAATCCGGAATGGCGTGCTGACGGACTTGCCGCGCTTGAAACGGTTTTGACCGGCGAGGCAAAAGACGCATTCGAGCTGGCGATCCAGGAGCGCGCGCAAGCGTTTAGTGACGCCCTTGCGGCGGGGCCGGAAGCGGCCGAACGCTTTATCGAAGCTCAGCCTTAGCTCCCTCTGGACCGATCGCGCGCGCCGCGCTAGGTCGCCCTCATGTCAGACGTTCAAACGCCAGCACATGTTTATCGCCTCGTCACGCAAACCGAATGGCGCGAGTCGGAGAAGTCCGGCGTCGTTCCCTTGCGCGAGATAGATCGGCGAGATGGTTACATCCATCTTTCCACACGGTCGCAAGTGCTGGAGACGGCGCGGCTTCATTTTGCGGGCGCCGACGATCTGCTGGCGTTAAAGATCGCGCGGGCGCCCTTCGGGGATGCGATCAAGTTTGAATTAGCGCCAAAGCGCGGTGAAGCCTTTCCGCATCTTTACGGTGTATTGCGGCGGAACCACGTAAGCGCCGCCATCCGGCTTGTTCGCGTCCGCGAGGCGTTTGCGTTTGGGGACCCATTGTGAAAACGCCCATGGCGCTTGCGGATCTCGGCTCAAAGGCAATGGGTCTTTTCGATGCGGAAACAGCGCATCATTTGACCATCCGTATGCTGTGCAAAGGTTTTGGGCCAAAGGTTGAGCTGCAAACACCGCGATTGGCGACACGCGTCGCGGGGCTTTCCTTTCCAAACCCGTTGGGTCTTGCGGCAGGTTTTGACAAGGATGCCGAGGCGCCCGACGCACTTCTTGATCTGGGATTTGGATTTGTCGAAGTCGGCGCTGTGACGCCGCGCCCGCAGCCAGGGAACCCACGCCCGCGTGTCTTTCGTTTGCGCGCCGATGCGGGCGTGATCAATCGATACGGGTTTAACAATAGCGGCCTTGATGCGGCGGCGTCGCGCCTGCGCGCCCGGCCACGGCGCGGGATTGTCGGGGTCAATCTCGGCGCCAATAAGGACAGCGCAGACCGGACAGAAGACTATGTCACCGGCGTGAAAACCCTCGCAGGGCTTGTCGATTTTTTCACCGTAAACATCTCTTCGCCTAATACGCCGGGACTGCGCGCATTACAGGACAGGGCCGCTCTTGCCGGTCTGATGACGCGTGTCCTCTCTGCGCGCGATGCGCAGGAAGAGAAAACGCCGGTGTTTTTGAAAATCGCCCCGGACCTCACCGATGAAGACAAGACCGATATCGCGGCGGTTGCGCGTGAGGTGCCGCTTGACGGCCTGATCATTTCAAACACGACGATTGCTCGTGCGCCCAATCTGCGCAGCGCCGCGGCAAGTGAGAAAGGCGGGTTGTCGGGGCGTCCGCTGTTTGCGCCATCGACGACGCTGCTGCGCGAGTTCCACAGAGCGCTAGGGAAGGATACGCCGCTCATTGGCGTTGGCGGCGTTTTTTCCGCCCGCGACGCCTATGAAAAAATTCTGGCCGGAGCGTCTCTGGTGCAGCTTTACACAGCGCTTGTCTATGAAGGGCCGAGCCTGCCTTCTCGCATTCTTCAAGAATTGCCCGGCTTCATGGACGCTGACGGCTTTGCCTCTATTCATGAAGCGGTCGGTCAGGGCAATTCTTAGGCGAACGCTTTTTGTAGCCGCGGCAGCCAGACGCCGAGGGTCGCAGCACGCAGGAGAAAGTAAAACGAAAACGCCGCCCACAGCCCGTGATTGCCCCACATGTTAGCGAACCAGAGGGACGCGGGCAGGAAAATGATCGCGGACACAATCATTGAGTCGCGCATTTCCTTGGCCCGTGTCGCGCCGATAAAAATGCCGTCGAGCTGAAAACCAATAACAACAATCAGGGGACTGATAACCACCCAGGGCATATGGGTGTGGGCGGCGGTCCGGATGGGGCCTTCGGGCGTCAAAAGCGCGATCAGCGCATCTCCTGCAAGCCCATAGAACAGGGAGAAGCCAACGGCCGCCCCGCCTGCCAGGATGAAGCTTTTGCGCACCGCTGTCTGATAGCGCAGACGGCCCGCCTCTTTGTTTCCCGAGCCAATGGCTTGCCCGACCAGGGTTTCCGCAGCGATCGCCGTGCCGTCAAGCGCGAGCCCGGTGAACAGGAAAAGTTGTAAAAGCGCCTGATTGGCGGCCAGCGTCGCGTCGCCAAAAGCGCCGCCGCGTTGAACAAACCAGGCAAAACAAAAAGCCAGCAAGAGCGTCCGGATGAAGATGTCGAAATTGATTGATACGGTGCGGCGTATGCGATCCGCATCCCAAAGATGCGTCAGGCTCCAGTGATTGCGGACGCCGCCCTGCCTCTTCATCACAAGCAGAACAAACCCGGCCGCCGCAAAAAAGCCTGCGATCTCGGCGATCAGGGTTCCAGCGGCGACCCCGGCCGCGCCCATATCGAGTCCAACAACAAACCAGTAATCGAGAACGATGTTTACACTCGTCATGAAAACGCTGGCGATCATCAAGTAGTCCGTGCGCCCGCGGGCTGTCAGCCATCCGAACGCCGCATAAGACGCGAGTGCAAAGGGGGCTCCCCAGATCCGGATATCGAAGTAGCTCCGTCCGTTGGAAAGCGTCTCGGCGCTTGCTTCCGAACCGGTGCCGAGGAGCTGAAACGATAATGCGCCGATGGGCCACTGAAACAGCACCAGCGCCGCGCCGACGCCGGCGCCGATAATGCCGCCGCGGAGCAGCGCGGCGCGGGTCTCGACCTCGTCTTCAGCGCCTGCCGCCTGAGCCGTCAGCCCGGCGACGCTCATCCGGATAAACCCAAAGGTCCAGTAAGCAAGCGAGAATATCACCGAGGCCAGGCCAACAGCGGCAATGTCGAGCGGGCGCGAAGACTGTGCCAGCGCCCAGACATCGATTGCGCCAAGAAGCGGCGTGACGGACGCCGCCACTGACGCCGGCCAGGCCAGGCGCAGGATTTCGCGATAGGATATGCCGGCGCCGGTGCGGGTCATGGCCTTTTCGCCTACTTGATTTTGCGCCGGCCTGTCGACTGCAAAGAAACTGCCGGTTTCGAGCGGGGCTGTTGTCAGTCGGCGCCGAAAGCCTGACAATGGGCCGATGAGAGAACAATGGGAACAGTGGGAATCGCCTCCCGGAGGGACGGGGAATAAACTTGATTCCTCTGAGATTGGCGCGCTGGCGCATCTTTATCGCGGCGAAGTTTATCGCTCGACGATCTGGCGGACGCGGCTCGACAATACAACCAATTGGTCGGTTGTGACACTTGGGATTGCGCTCTCCGTGACCTATGTCGACCCGGCTGCCTCGCCTTTGCCTTTGCTGCTGGTCGGCATTCTCATCACCATGTTTCTTATCCTCGAATCGCGCCGCTACCGGTTTTTCAATGTGTGGCGCGCGCGGTGCCGCTGGATTGAGAAGAGCTTTTATGCGCCGATGTTGTTGCGCTCGACGCGCCCGGAGCCGGGCGAATGGCAGGACGTGCTGGCGAAGGATTACCTGACCCCGGAATATCACATCGGGTTCTGGCGTGCGCTCGGGCGCAGGGTCCGGCGCAATTACATGTGGATCTTCAGTTTCCAGGCGATCGCCTATATGGGCAAGATCATTATTCACCCAACGCCGGCATCGTCCGCAAGCGAATTAATGGAACGAATGGCGGTTGGGCCCTTTCCGGGAATATTGATTCTGACCTTCGGCGTTTTTTTCCATGGCGCCTGGATCGTGCTTGCGATCCGCACTCACATTCTCGACCATGACAAACATGGCGATAGTCACGGCGTCGGCGGCATGGGCTAAGGCTGTTCGGCGAGCAAAAGCTGATAACCGTTCTCGCTTTTCACAATCCGGTAAAAGCAGGATTGGCGATTGGTATGGCAGGCCGGCCCCGTCTGGTCGACAATCAGCTGGATGACATCTTGATCGCAATCGGTGCGGACTTCCTTGACGCTTTGGGTGTGGCCGGACGTCTCGCCTTTGCGCCACAGTTTCGCGCGTGAGCGCGACCAGTACCATGCCTCTCCTGTTCCGAGGGTGCGGGCGAGCGCATCAGCATTCATATGAGCGACCATCAGCAGCCTGCCGGTGTGGGCGTCTGTCGCCACGGCCGGGATCAGGCCGTCCGGCCCGAAATTCGGCGCGAAAGCCAAGGTTTCCTCAATCGCCTCGGTAATTGTTGTCGGGTCTTGAAAGGGGGATGAATTGCTCATCGCGCCAGCATAGCGATGTTATTTATTGGGAAAAGCCAGAACACAGCGCGCCGCGGCGATGTTGCCTCATTGCGGCGGCGCCGCTAGCTAACAGGGTGAAGAGCAACGCTGGAATAGCCTCGCAAATGCCTCTGATGATCTATGACAGCATGGCGCGCGAAAAGCGCGTTTTTGAACCGGCCGATCCAAAGCGGGTGACGCTCTATGTGTGCGGGCCGACAGTCTACAGCTATGCGCATATTGGCAATGCGCGCTCGGCGGTGGCGTTTGATTTGCTGTTTCGAGTGTTGCGGGCGCGCTATGGCGCCGATCATGTGGTCTATGCGCGCAACATTACTGACATTGATGACAAGATCATCAAGGCGGCGCAGGAAACTGGCGCGCCGATTGCCGAGATCACCGAGAAATTTGCCGACATTTACCGCGCGGATATGGGTGCGCTCGGCGTCATTCGCCCGACCCTGGAGCCGCAGGCGACGACGCATGTAGCGCCCATGATCGCCATGATCGAACGCCTGATAGCGGCCGGGGCGGCTTACGAGGCGGAGGGCCATGTCCTGTTCGCGGTTGATCAGTTTTCCGATTATGGCCGGCTTTCCGGCGTTGAGCGTGATGAAATGATCGCCGGCGCCCGGGTTGAGGTTGCGCCCTATAAGAAAAGTCCTGCCGATTTCGTCCTCTGGAAGCCGTCAGCCGATCATGAGCCGGGATGGGACAGCCCTTGGGGGCGTGGGCGCCCGGGCTGGCATCTTGAGTGCTCGGTCATGATTAAGAGTGAGCTGGGTGAGACAATCGACATCCATGGCGGCGGTCAGGATCTTCGTTTTCCTCATCACGAAAATGAAATCGCCCAATCAGCTTGCGCGCATAAGGGCGCAGTGTTGGCCCGCTATTGGATGCATAACGGGTTTTTGCGCATGGGCGCGGATAAGATGTCGAAATCGCTTGGTAATATCGTCCTGGCCCATGATTTGTTGAAAGACTGGCATGGCGAAGTCCTCCGCTGGGGGCTGCTGTCGGCGCATTACCGCCAGCCCTTGGAGTGGACGGATGACTTGTTGCGCCAGTCGAAAAAGCAGCTCGACCGATTTTACCGGCTACTTGAAGAAGTCGCCTACACGGAAGAAATCGGGAATACGCCTAACAGCATAATGCTGGCGCTGGAGGATGACCTGAATACCCCGGAAGCCTATGCCGGATTGCATGAGCTGCGCGATATCGCCAGCCAGTTAGAAGGCGAGGCCCGCGAAAAAGCGATTGTAAAGCTGCGCAACGCCGGGCGAGTGATGGGTTTTTTCAACGAAGATCCGAAGGTGTGGTTCAAGGGCGCGCAGGGCGAAGGCCCGACCGAGGCTGAAATCGAGGCGCTGATTGCGGAGCGCGCTGCTGCGCGCAAGGCCAAGGACTTCGCCCGGGCTGATCAAATTCGTGACGAACTCGCTGCAAAAGGCATCGCACTCGAAGACGGCGTCGGCGGCGCCTCATGGCGGCGGATATAGCAATATGCGTCTTGTCGAGGCGGAATTCCCGGAAAGCTACTGCGAACGCATTAAAAAATACGCTGAACTGACCGAAGCGGTGCATTGGCGGATCAGCGACGCCGATTCTGAAAAGCGTTGCGTGTTGCGCGCGATTTTTGAAAGCGGCGATGCGCAGGATCTTGTGGACGCTCTGCAGTCGCTGTTCGAAGAAGAAAAGAACTGGCGGATCATTGTCCTGCCGGTTGAGGCGACAGCGCCCAAATTGCCCGCGAAAGACATCGAAAAAGAGCGGCGGCGAAAAACAGTCGCGTTGCGCGAAGAAATCTATCAAGACACCGCTGCTGGCGCAGCCCTGACCGCCGACTTCCTTATCCTCACGGCGCTTTCCACGATTGTCGCTGCGATCGGCCTTTCGACAGATAATCTTGCGGTGGTTATTGGCGCCATGGTGATTGCGCCGCTGCTCGGTCCTGTGGTCGCCTTCGCGTTTGCTGCCGCGATCGGCGATCTTGCATTGCTGCTGCGCTCGGCGCGCACGGCGCTCGCCGGGCTGGCGCTGGGATTTTCCATCGCGGTGGCCATCGGCGGCTTTTTTTCAGTGGATTTCACAAGCGGCGAGATGACCGCGCGCACAGTTTTGGGGCTTGATGCAATCGCGCTTGCGCTTGCCTCCGGCGGCGCGGCGGCGCTTTCGATTGCGGCCGGTCTGCCGGCGGCGCTGGTCGGCGTTATGGTCGCCGTGGCGTTACTGCCGCCATCCGCGGCAGCGGGAATTTTTCTTGGCGGCGGTGACTTGGAGAACGCGCTGCGTGCTTCGTTGCTGCTGACGGTGAATGTCGTGTGCGTTAATCTCGCCGCCCTTGCGGTCTTCGCCTATAAGGGCGTGCGTCCGCGCACCTGGATCGAACGCATCTCTGCCGGGCGCGCCACGAAGGTTAACGCCGCGGTGCTTGTTTTGCTGCTTGTCCTGTTAACCGGCGGCATTGTTCTCATGCGTTGATGATGCGGGCGCGCCCGTCACGATCCTGTTTTTTGAAAAAACCCTGTGGTTTCGTTGATCCAGGTCAAGGACAATCCTCGCGCGGGCAATCACTCTGGTCCGCGTGTTTTGTGCCGAAGAGGCGTTTCCCCATGGCGGGATCTGAAGAACAACGCGGTGCGCGCGTCATCGGAAAGAGCGAACGATCAAAGGCGCGGCTCTACCGTTCCGGGCTGACCACATTGTGTGATTCCCTGCAGCGCCCTTCCAACCGGGCCGCCTTCAGAAAGGACGAGCGCGCTTACTGCCGCGCCTTCAGCCTGCACCCAAATCAGGAAGCGGCAATCGCTGCGCACGATGTCGAGGCGCTTCTGGCGGCCGGGGGCGAATTGCGCCACTTAAAAACGCTGGCGGATATCTGGGGCGTTTCCATCGAAACGAAGGATGCCGCGCATCACGGCATGAGTGTTGACGTCTTCCGGGCGGAGCTGATGGCGGCAAGCCGATGGAAAACCTGACATATGCCAATACAAGAGTATTGGTAATAAAAAAGGGCGCGGCAATATGGATGCCGCACCCTTGATTTTCTCTGATCAAGCTTGCATGGCGGCGACGAGTTCGCCAATGGCGCCCTCGATGCCGGACAGCTCCTCGCGCAGGACTGCGATCGCTTCGCGCGTTTCGGCAAGTTCTTCTGCGCTCACATCAACACTGCCGCTGTTTAAGTCGGTCTCTGCTTGATCCAGTTCCGCACGCACTTCGTCAAACACCGTTTTCGTCGTTGACGAAACCGTTGAACTCGCCACTTCCATCGCGGCGATAAACATTGGCTTGGCTTCCGGGTTATCTTCAACTTCTGCGCGGGCGTCTTCGATTTCGCTGATGGCGTCGCGGATTTCTGCCCGAGCGTCGGCCATCTCGCTGCGAATATCGGCAATATCATCCGCATCCATATCGATCAGCCGTTGAAGAAAGTCCTCATCGCCAAAATCGAGGCCGTCGATCGAAATATTTGCAAAGTCACTCGCAACTGCGGGCGCGGTAAAGGCAAGTCCGGCGGCTGCCGCAGCTGCAAAGAAAATGGATTTAGCGCTTTTCAGCGAAAATGCTTGGTTCATGGGATGTCTCCTGATTTGTCGTCTGCTTCTGTTTAAAACCCGGCTTTTTGTTCGCCTTTTCATGGGCGTTAAGGGTCTTGCGCCGGGCAACGCAACCTTCCCGACCCCGTTAATGAAGGCACCATGGCCAGCCTCGAAGCGGCGATCAATGCCGTTTGCGGTGAAGCGTTGGCGGAAAACGGCGGCTTGCCGCGACGGCTGCAGAACACCGTGCTTCACGGTCGCGTGCGCCGGACGCGGGGCTCTTTTTTTTGCGGGCGCGCGCGCCTATATCTTAGTCAAACAACAACCCAAAAATATGACGCGCGCCGGCCTTTCGAGGCCGGTATTTCGTGCGAGGAGGTCCTATGATCACGATCCGAAAAGGCGTTGATCGCGGCCACGCCAATCATGGCTGGCTGGATGCGCGCCACACCTTTTCTTTCGCGAACTATCATCACCCGGAGCATATGGGCTATCGCGCCTTGCGGGTGATCAATGAGGACAGGATTGCGCCAGGTGCCGGATTTCCGACCCATCCGCATCAGGACATGGAGATCATCACCTATGTGCTGGACGGCAAGCTTGCGCACAAGGATTCCACTGGCGGCGGCGGGGTCATTACGCCGGGCATGGTGCAATATATGTCTGCGGGCTCCGGCGTGACTCACAGCGAATTCAACGCATCTGAGACCGACCCTCTGCATCTGTTGCAGATTTGGCTTTTGCCGAATGTCCGCGGCGCCGAACCGCGCTATGAGGACCGCCAGATCGGCGACGCGCGCAATGGTGTTCTGAAGCTGATCGCCTCGCCTGATGGCCGCGACGGATCGATCGCCATCCGCCAGGACGCCGCGCTCTATGCGTCGGTTGTGGCGGAAGGCGAAACGCTGACCCATGGATTTGCGCCGGATCGCCATGGCTGGCTGCAGATTGCGCGCGGCGGGATCGAGCTCCCTGAAGGGTCCATCATGCAGGCCGGCGATGGCGCTAAAATTGCGGGGCAGGACGCGCTTTCCTTTAAAGCTCTGGCGGATAGCGAAATTCTGCTCTTTGACTTGGCGTAAAAAACCGCCACATAGAGGCTGATGTTGAGCGATCTCTACACGGGCGGCGTGCTTGACGCGGCGGCGGCGATCCCGCCGGCGCGGCGGCTGGACGCGCCCGACGCCAGCGCCACAAAGGTCAGCCGCGTCTGCGGCTCCGAAGTGACTGTGGATATGACCTTGAAAGACGGGCTGGTCGCCGATTTCGGCATGGAGGCGCGGGCTTGTGCGCTGGGTCAGGCGTCCGCGTCGATTGTCGCGCGCAATATTGTCGGCGCGGCTCCGCAGGAGCTGTACCGGCTGCGCGATGACATGCGTGCAATGCTGAAAGAAGGCGGCAAGCCCCCGCCTGGCGCGCGATGGCGCGAGCTGAAAATGCTCGAACCGATCCGCGATTATCCGCAACGTCACGCATCAACGCTGCTTGTTTTTGAGGCCGTGTGTGCGTGCCTCGATTCTCTCGGGGCTTCACAACCAGTCGAGTGTTGAGCAACAACGCCGCATCACGCGCGCGCTAACGGCTTTGTCATCGGCATCGGCGTTGATCGGCGCTGGTTCATCGCCATCTATAGATCAGATAAAGCGGCCCCGCTTTCTCTCCCCCAACAAAGGGGCCGCTAGTCGGACGCCCGCGCTGTTTCCCCCCACGGCGCGGGCGTTTTTTTGCATCACTACTTCAAGGCCCTATTTCAGGCGGCGGCTTCCTGGGCGTCAGCCGCATCCGCGCTCTGGGCGGCCTCCTGCACGACCCAGGCCTTGAAGGCTTTGACTGCGGGAGACGATGATTTCGACGGCGGATGGACCACATAATATGAAAATTCCGTAGGCGTCGTAAGGTCAAACGGAATAACAAGGCGCGCCGCCTCAAGGTCCGCAAGCGCCAGCGCCGC
The DNA here is from genome assembly GCA_039818925.1 of Pseudomonadota bacterium. Classification (GTDB taxonomy): domain Bacteria; phylum Pseudomonadota; class Alphaproteobacteria; order Caulobacterales; family Parvularculaceae; genus Hyphococcus. The sequence continues at coordinate 13,557 of JBCBSY010000003.1, forward strand.
CTTGGCGAGCGCAACGCCTTTTCCTGCGACGGCGGCCTCGATGACGAGCGAGGACTGATTGAATTTGAGGCCGCGATCACCCTGCTTGTGGCAAACGCCTGCGGCTTTCAGCCACATCGGCCAAGTTGGACAGCCGGGATCTTTATCATTGCTGGAATCGTGCAGCAGCGTGTGATGGGCGAGGTCTTCGGGCTTTTTTAGCGGGTGATCGCCGGTCAAAAGATTGGGGCTGCATACGGGTACGATTTTTTCCGCCATCAAATGCTCGGTCACAATGCCCTGATAGGCCCCGGCGCCATAGCGGATCGCGATGTCCACCTCATCGACTGCGAAATCGACCACATTCATGTCCGCGGACACCCAGACATCAATATCGGGATGCGCCTCCTGGAAACGGTCAAGGCGCGGCACCAGCCATTTTGACGCGAAAGACGGCGCCACCGAAACCGTGAGGCGGCCTGCATCCGCTTTTTTGCTGAGGATGGCGCCGGCTTCCATCAGCTTGTCGAAGCCTTCGCGCAGAACCGGCAGACTGGCCTGCGCTTCGTCGGTCAGAAGGAGGGTCCGTTTTTGCCGCCGGAAAACCGGGGTTTGCAGGAAATCTTCAAGCGCCTTGATTTGCTGGCTGACGGCGCCCGGCGTCACATGCAGCTCGTCGGCAGCTTTAGTGAAGCTTAAGTGCCGTGCGGCGGCTTCAAAGACCCGAAGCGCGTTCAATGGTGGTAATTGCTTCATTTGTGCAGGCCTCTTTCGTGGCAAGAACAGATTATTCCAATAGCTTTTCTATTAAATCAAGACCTCAACGCCACTCACTTCAATGTGAAGCCAACCATAGAATAGCTAAAACGTTGAATCCAGCCAGTTTTGGGAGATTCAGACAGCAATTCTGATAAAAATAGCAGAAATAATGGTTTGAGCGCGTAATGGTTCGAAAATAGCTTTCGCTGCGTTGCGCCATCTTCATGGCGAAGCTCAATGTAAGAATAGAAAAACTATATGAAATCCTTTCCTGCCCATATCGACCTCAAAAGCCGGCCTGTGCTGATCATCGGTGGCGGGCCCGAAGCTCTGGCCAAGGCGCGGCTGATGCTGGCGGCGGGTGCGTCGCTGACCATGCTCGCGCCGCGGATTGAGCCTGAAACCCGCGCCGAACTTAAAGGCGCGGCGTCGCTGATTGAGCGCGCGCCGGTCGCCGCCGATATCGAAGCGGCGGTGCTGGTCTTCGTCGCGGGTCTTGACCGCGCCCAGTCGCGCCGCTGGGCCGATGTGGCGCGGATGGCGGGCGTTCTGGTGAATGTCGTCGATCAGCCGGAGCTTTGCGATTTCACAACGCCGTCTATTGTCGATCGTGGCGGGGTTACGATTTCGATTTCAACCGGCGGCGCCGCACCTGTCCTCGGCCGGAAATTGCGCGCCCAGCTTGAGGCGTCGCTGCCGGCGCGCATCGGGGCGCTGGCGGAGTTCGCCGATCAATATCGTGACGCCGTGAAGGCCAAATTCGATCACACAGCCCGCCGCCGGTTTTGGGAAGCGTTTTTTGACGGACCGATTGCGGCGCAGGTTCTCGCTGGCGAGATGGGCGAGGCTCATGACGCCATGTTGTCCGCCATCAATGATCCGCAGACAGAGGAAAAAGCAGGTAAAGGAATTGGCGTTGTCCATATTGTCGGCGCCGGGCCGGGCGATCCGGACCTTTTGACACTGAAAGCATTTCGCCTTCTCCAGCGCGCCGATGTCATTCTCTATGACCGGCTGGTCAGCAATGAAATACTGGCGCTGGCGCGCCGGGATGCGGACCGTCTTTTCGTGGGTAAGGCGAAGGCGAACCACGCGGTTCCGCAACAGGAAATTGAGGCGCGCATGATTGCCTTTGCGCGCGAAGGAAAAATGGTCGTGCGCCTAAAAGGCGGCGACCCGTTCATTTTCGGTCGCGGGGGCGAAGAGCTCGATGCGCTGCGCAACGCCGATATCCCCGCCTTTATCTGCCCCGGCGTGACCGCCGCGACCGGATGCGCCGCCGGCGCCAATATGGCGCTCACCCATCGCGATTTCGCCCAGGCGGTTACTTTTGTAACCGGACACGCGAAGGGTGAAGCCGACCCGGACCTCAACTGGTCGGCGCTGGCGGCGCTGAAACACACGCTTGTTGTCTATATGGGCGTCAGCAAAGCGCAGAGCATCGCTGACCGGCTCATTGAAAATGGCCGCGCTGCGCAAACGCCGGTCGCGATCATCGAAAATGGCACGCGTGAAACACAAAAAATTCTGAAAGGCGTGCTTGGCGATCTCGGCAGGCTGGTTGAGGCAGGCGCCGTCATAGGGCCGGCAATTCTGGTGATCGGAGAGGTGGCGGCGCTTGCCGATGGGAAAACGCTCGCCGCGTTGATTGAGAATGAAAGGATCGCCGCATGAAGGCCGTTACTGCAAACCGCCTCGATGATGGCGCCGTTGTGTTCCTGGCGGAGGACGATGGTTGGACCGCTGAGCTTTGCCAGGCCGCGCGCTTTTCCGACGAGGACGCAAAGCTGGGGCTCGACGCAGCAAGAGCGCGCACCGGAGAAATCGCTGACGCTTATCTGGTGACCGTCGATGAAAACGGAGATCTGGTCGGGCGTGAGACATTGCGGGAGAGCATTCGGAAGTCCGGCCCGACCGTGCGCACCGATCTTGGCTATCAGGCAGGCGCCGGGCAATGAGCAGCTATACAATTTACGGCGACCGGATCAGTGGAAATTGCCTGAAGGTCAAGTGGACGGCGGACTATCTCGGCGCGAACTATGAGTGGCGCGATGTTAGCGTTGTCGATCAACAAACCCGCATGGATTCGTATTTGAAAATTAATCCGGCGGGGCAGGTTCCGGCGATTGTTCTGCCATCTGGTCAAACACTCGCCCAATCCAATGCAATCATTGTGTTTTTGAACCGGGCGTTCAATGGCGATCTTTTGCCGCCCGATGAGTATCTGCACGCGAAAGTATTTGAGTGGTTGTTCTGGGAGCAATATTCGCATGAGCCGGCCATTGCTGTGCGCCGTTTCCAGAAAGCCTATTTGCAAAAGCCCGATAACGCGATTGACCCGGCGTTGATG
>JBCBSY010000004.1:0-15924 GCA_039818925.1 Pseudomonadota bacterium
TCAAAACAGTGACGGTGTTGAGGATCAGTTGAAAGATTTGGTCGCCTTTGGAGAATTCGCCGCGACGATTTTCCGAAAGACAAAAATACTAAATTATATCAATTGTCTATCAGCTGTTTCACAGCTGATTTCTTCGGGCCGATAGACGCTTCGGCGGCCACCGCTCAGTTGGCGGTCAGGGAAAATCGCCCGCCATCATGCTCCTGCGCCTCACCGGAGAGGACAAGATCGAGGAGCGTATCGGCGACAAACCCAGGCGGCGCGTCCGCTTCGCGCAGAATTTCATCGCGATGGAGAGGCGTGTAGCTCAGAATTTCGAGAACCCTCTGACGCAAATTGGCGAGCATCGCCGGGTCGGGTTCACGCTCGCTCAGTCCCTCGCTCCAGTCGAACAGATCCCGGCTTCGGGCGGCGAGGGCACGAGACTGCGCCGCGAGCACATCAATCTCGTCCTGCGCGTTTTCGACCAGCCCCGCCCCGTCGCGGATCAACCGGTTGGCGCCTTGGCAGCGCGGGTCCAGCGGCGAGCCCGGCACGGCGAAAACCTCGCGGCCCTGTTCGAGGGCGAAATTCGCGGTGAGGAGCGTGCCCGATCGCGCCGCCGCTTCGACAACGACCACGCCGCGTGACAGGCCGGAGATCAGCCGGTTGCGTTTGGGAAAGTCCCGGGCGGTCGGTTGTGCGCCCATCGGGCATTCGGAGATGATCGCGCCTTCGCGGGAGATTCGGTTGGTCAGGTCTTCATGCTCAGGCGGATAGATCACATCAACGCCGCCGGCGACCACCGCAATCGTGCCGGTGTCGAGCGCGGCGTCATGGGCGGCGCCGTCAATCCCGCGCGCGAGCCCGGACGCAATCACATAGCCTGCGTCGCCGAGGTCATTTGCAAGCGTTCGCGCGATCTTGCGCCCAACGCCGGAAGCGTTGCGCGCGCCAATGATAGCGACAGCCGGTTTTTCAAAAAGGCTTGTGTGGCCGCGCACAAAAATAAGCGGGGGATGATCCGGAATCGCTTTTAAAGCTTCAGGATAATCGTTTTCGCAAGCTGCGATCAGGCGGGCGCCGTGTTTTTCGGCCTCCCTTAATTCCCGCGCGCAGTCATCGCGGTTCGCGGGCCTAAAGGGCGCCCTGCGGCCAGCCTTTCGCGATAAATCAGGCAGGGCGGCAAGCGCCTTGGCGGCGGTTCCAAACTTCCCGATCAGGCGGTGAAAGGTGACAGGGCCGATATTTTGCGTGCGGATGAGTTGCAGCCAGTCAAGACGGTCTGCGTCGTTAAGCACCAGCTTGCGCCTTTTCAGTTTTGGCGGCGCCGATCTTTGGTTCTTCGCCTGAGAGCAATCGTGTGATGTTTGTCTTGTGGCGGACGAAAATAAGCGCGGTCATGAAAAGCGCGGCGATGGCGAAGGCTGGCTTGCCCATGACGAATAACACGAAGGGCATGGCGGCTGCCGCGACCAGCGCTGCGAGCGATGAATATTTCATCACCAACGCCACGGCGAGCCAGATGGCGCCGGCGAAAAAGCCAGCAGGAAAATAAAGCGCAAAAAGCGTGCCCATAAAAGTTGCAACGCCCTTGCCGCCTTTAAACCCAAGCCAGACGGGAAAGCAGTGGCCAAGAAACGCGGCCGCGCCCGCGACTTCCGGCCGCCAGCCTGCGAGATAAGCGATGATGACCGCGATCGCGCCCTTGCCGCCGTCAAGCAGCAGCGTCGCCAATGCCAGATCCTTGCGGCCCGTACGCAAGACATTGGTGGCCCCGATATTTCCGGAGCCGACCGCGCGGATGTCGCCAAGCCCCGCGGCCTTGGTAATGACTAGGCCGAACGGAATCGAGCCGAGGAGATAGCCCAGGATCGCTGGTAACAGGAATTCCATTATCTTTCCCTTGTCAGCAATGCATCGAGACAGGCCATGCGCGTCGCAACGCCATAAAACACTTGCCGCAAAATAAGCGAGCGATCCGGATCATCGGCGAGACGCCCGCAAATCTCAACGCCGCGATTCATGGGGCCCGGATGCATGACGCGCGCGGCCGGCTTGGCGAGTTTCAATGTCTCGTGGTTCAGGCCGAATTGATCGAAAAAGCCCTGAGCACGCGACCGGCCGTCTGCGTCCATGCGCTCAAACTGCATCCTGAGGCCCATAACGATATCTGCGCCCGTAAGGCCATCTTTCAGATTATCAAAACGGGGGATCTCCTCAAACTGATCAGCGGAGGGCAGCAGATCCGACGGCCCGACAAACCGCACCTGTGCGCCAAGGCGCCGAAACAGCCGAGCGTCCGAACCGGCGACGCGCGAGTGTTTGATGTCGCCGCAAATTGCGATGGTGAGCCCCTCCAGCGCGCCGAACTCGGATCGGATCGCGGCGGCGTCGAGAAGCGCCTGCGTCGGATGTTCGCTTTTGCCGGCGCCGCCATTCACAACAATGCAATCGAGCACGTCGTCGAGTTGTCTGTGGAGGTCTTCTTCGCTGGCGCGCACAATCATCACATGGGCGCCCATGGCCGCCATGGTTTGCGCGGTGTCGATCATCGTCTCGCCCTTGTGAACGGATGAGGCAGAGACCGGCACATTGATGACGTCGGCGGCAAGTTTTTTGCCCGCGAGCTCAAAAGACAGATTGGTGCGAGTGGAATCTTCGAAAAACAGATTGATCTGGGTTTTGCCTGCGAGAGTTGGCGGCGGCGCATCGCCACGCCGCAAATAGCCGGCATAGTGCTCCGTCAATTCCAGAATGTAATGAATGTCTTCGTCCGCCAGATCATCGATGGAGATCAGACGGCGCGCGGCGAACCCGCCTTTTGGCGGTGCGGGGCGTTTGAGGTTTGTCATTAAAGCCGGAGCTTTAGCGGGTCGCAGTCGAAACGGCAATGGCCCTATAATTTGCGGCCTAGCGTTTTGCGCGCTTTTTCATCAGCCACATAACCCCGGCGCCGATGATCACGACATCGATCGCAAACATGATCGGGAGCGCCAGCGGCCCGCCATTTTGCAGATAATTCGTCCCGCCAAGGGCGAGCCCGAGCGTACAGGCGGCGATGGCGGCGATAATGGCGTTGCGGCTGTGAGACTTTGACCCGTCATTTGTGTCGGCGCGCACGTAGAACCCGATGACGATATAGAGCAGCCCGAATCCGGCCAGCGGCAGCCCCAGTCCCGGCGCGCCGCCGAGCATCGCCACGGCCAGGTGAAAAATCCCGGTCAGGCTCAATAACGCAATGATGAGGTGACGTAAGACTTGCGGTTTCATGTATTCAGCCCCCTCAGCCGGTCGATAGCGCCCTGAAGTATAAACGCCGCGGCGGCTTCGTCGATCTTTTCCGCGCGCCTGGCCCGGCTCGCATCGAGGGCGATCAGTTCCCTTTCCATGGCGGCAGTGGAAAGCCGCTCATCCCAGAAGGCGAGTGGCAGGTCGAGAATGCGCGGCAGATTGCGGGCGAAAGCGCGGGCGCGCTGGGCGCTGGGTCCCTCGGTTCCGTCCATGTTGAGCGGAAGGCCGATGATCAGGCCGACAATCTTGCGTTCCGCCGCCAACGCCGCCAGCCGCTCGGCGTCCTGGGTGAATTTTTTCCGGCGGATGGTCTCCACTGGCGTCGCCACCTGACGGTCCGGGTCGCAGACTGCGACGCCGATTGTCTTTTCGCCGAGATCGAGCCCAAATAGCGCGCCAGTCAGGCCAAAAGCCGCCGCCTGTTGTTCAAATGACTTGCTCATGGCCAGATGGTAACAGATCAGGTCAAGGCCGGTTGAGCGTAAGGTACATCAATGAGAGTTTGGGGTTTTCTTGCCGTTATCGCATTTTGCTGCGCTTTTGCCTTGGCGGCCCCGTTCTCGCCTAACAATCCAGCGCCGGACCTGCGGATTGCGATCACCCAACAGGAAGAAGCGACTTTGCGGGTCGTCTATGAGTGGCGACGGCCACAGCGCGAAATCATGTTCGCCGCGATCGACGGCGGCTATCGCGCGCGGCGCTGGTCTTTCGCCACACCCGGCTTCGTCCTGAAGCGTTTTGATGACGGCGACTACATCATGCGTGAAGACGGCAAGCGTTTCTCGCGGATAGAGTTGAGCGCACGACCTGAACTGAACCGTCTGTCCAAGGAATATCAACCGGTTGTCCGTTATGGCGAGGGTGGCGCGCTTCTTTACACAGGTCATTTCTGGCCGATGATGGAAGAAGGCGGGCGTGTCGACGCTGTTTTTGACTTTACGCCCGTTGGGGATGGTCATGTGGTCGCCTTCGGTGCCAACGAACCGGCCGTCAAAGCGTGGCGCAGTCCGATGGCGCATCCGGCTTTTGTATATCTGGGCCCGCTGGAGCCGGTTGAAACAAAAGACGTGATGGCGCTGGTCGATCCGGATGCGCCGGGTTGGGTGGTGGAGGAGTTCAACACAATCGTCCCGGACAGCTTTGCCAAGCTCTCAGACCTTTTCGGGTTTGCGCCGGCGACCAAACCTAATCTCTTCCTCTCTGCCCCGATTGGTGATGAGGCGGGCCGGCTCAGCTATTCCGGCGATGCGCTGCCGGCGCAGTTTCAGATTACCCTGGAAGGCGCCGCCTGGAATGAACCAAGCGGGAAGGCGCGGCGCGTGTTTCGTCACTCGACGATTCACGAGGCTGTACATTTATGGCAGGCGGCGGCCCGTCCGGTGATCGAGGACGCGCCGGAATGGATTCATGAGGGCGCAGCCGACGCCATTGCTTCGGAAGTGATGGTCGCACTCGGACTGTGGGATGCGGGCGCGCTCATGGCGACCGAACGGGCGGCGCAAATGGAATGTGCGCGCGGGCTTCATGGGGGATCGCTAAACGCCGCCAAATCCAGGGGCGCTTTTCGTGCGCTCTATGCCTGTGGGCATGTGATCGCGGCAGCGGTGGCGCAGGCTGAGGGGAACTCGACAGCTGCATTCTGGCGAGACTTTATCGCCCGGTCCGTTGCGGCCGACGGCTATGATGCGGATCTGTTCTACCGGACCATTGCCGAGCGCACTGACGATCAGGGCTTTGCGGATGCTATCGAGGATTTCGCCAGGACGCCTCTAGCGGACCCGGCGCGGACCATCGATCAGCTTTTTGCTGAAGCGCAAACCCTTGCGCGCGAGCGGGGGCGTTGATAGGCGTCTAGGCTACTGAAGACGTCCAAGAGAGCTTCCATGTCGATCGATAAAGATACAGTGCGCAAAGTAGCCCGGCTCGCGCGCATTGCAGAGCCCGAAGACCGCCTTGAACCGCTGGCGACGGAAATTTCCGGCATTCTCGGCTGGATCGAGCAATTGAACGAGGTCGATATAGAAGGCGTCGACGCCATGACCTCGACCGTCGATGTGTTGCTGCCGATGCGCGAGGATGTTTTGCAGGACGGGCCCACCGGCGGCGGCCAGCCGGAGAATGTCGTCGCTAACGCACCCAAGACGGAAGATCATTTCTTTGTCGTGCCGAAGGTGGTGGAGTGATGACCAGTCCCGCTGACCTGACGCTCGCGCAAATGCGCGACGCCCTGAAAGAAAAGAAACTCAAATCGCTCGAGGCGACCGACGCTTATCTTGCACGCATAGAGCAGGCGAAACCGTTGAACGCGTTCATCACGGTGACGGCGGACAAAGCGCGCGATATGGCGAAGGCGTCGGACGCCAAACTGGCGAAGGGCGAGGGCGCTGCGATCGAGGGCGTGCCGCTCGGGATTAAGGATCTTTTTTGCACCGAGGGCGTTTTGACAACGGCCGCATCACATATTCTGGATGGCTTTCATCCGAAATATGAATCGACAGTGACCAGCCAGCTGTGGCGTGGCGGCGCCGTTTGCCTCGGCAAACTGAATCTTGATGAATTCGCCATGGGTTCGTCCAACGAGAACAGCTTTTACGGCAATGTAATCAACCCCTGGCGGCGTGAAGGGGACGATACGCCCCTGGCGCCCGGCGGATCGTCCGGTGGATCGTCCACCGCGGTGGCGGCCCGGCTCTGCGCGGCGGCGACAGCGACCGATACCGGCGGGTCAATCCGCCAGCCCGCCTCGCTCACAAACACGGTTGGCGTCAAACCAACCTATGGCCGCGTTTCGCGCTGGGGGATTGTAGCATTTGCATCCTCGCTCGATCAGGCAGGCCCGATTGCCCAGGATGTGCGCGATGCAGCGATCATGCTTCGCACCATGGCCGGGCACGATCCAAAGGACTCAACGTCCGTTGATCGTCCGGTCCCGGACTATGAAGCAGTGCTGGGCCAATCGCTCAAGGGTCTCAAAATTGGCGTGCCAAAAGAATACCGTCTCGACGGGATGCCGGCGGAAATTGAAACGCTCTGGCAGCAGGGCATCGCGTGGATGAAAGATGCGGGCTGCGAGATTGTCGATATCTCCCTGCCTCTTACGAAATACGCTTTGCCGGTCTATTACATCGTCGCGCCGGCGGAAGCGTCGTCCAATCTCGCGCGCTATGACGGCGTGAAGTACGGTCACCGCGCGGACGAGTTTTCGGACATCACATCGATGTATGAAAACACTCGCGCTGAAGGCTTCGGCGATGAAGTTAAGCGCCGGGTTCTGATCGGCACCTATGTTCTCTCCGCCGGCTATTACGACGCCTATTATTTACGGGCGCAAAAGGTCCGGAAGAAAATCTTCGACGAATTCACCGAGGCGTTTTCGAAAGTCGATTTGATGCTGACACCCTCGACGCCCTCCGCTGCTTTTGGCCTGGGCGAGAAAACAAGTGATCCGGTTCAGATGTATCTGAATGACGTTTTCACCGTCACGGCGAATCTGGCCGGGCTCCCCGGCGCTTCGGTGCCTGCGGGCTATGACGCGCAAGGTCTGCCGCTGGGCTTGCAGCTTTTGGCGCGGCCGTTTGACGAGGAAACCATGTTCAAGGGCATGTATGTGCTGGAACAGGCCGCCGGCGCCAATAAACGCCCGAAGGCGTGGTGGGGGTAACCCTATCTCTTTAAGGCTGGGATAAACTGTTGCTTAAAGCAGAATTATGATGCATGAGCCTATATAGTGCGATTAGCACTAATTGGAGGGTTTCATCATGCGTCGTCGGGTGAGCGTTCTGGCAACCATTCTTTTCACCAGTTTTGTAAACATTAGCTATGCACAAGAGCCGCCGGATCGTTCAGGATCAGCAAGAGCGGCGATGGAGGCGCTGCGGCCGATGGCGGGCGAATGGCTGGCGGATGTTTATATGTGGCGAGACGGCGCCTGGTCAGCGCCTGAAAAAGAGCGCGTGACGTTCAATTTCATTTTAAACGACCTCGCATTACGAAAGCTAATTCCTGAAAGAACGCCGACGGGTGTGCGCATGGAAACGACAATTCAATATGATCAGTATCGCGATCTCTATCGTCTGGCCGCCATGGATGATGGTTGGGGCAATATGGATATTTATGAAGGTGCGATGGATGAGCCCGGAAAAATCGTATTCACAAATTTACGCCCGGAAACTTTTGCAGTTGGCTCTGGCGGTGAAGAATACGCATTTCAACTGACTCTTAGCATCGAAGACGAAAACGCCCATACGCTTTTTGTTGAGATATCGACAAACAAGGGCGAGACATGGCTGCCGTTTCAGCGAATTGAGCGTAAAAGGCTTCAATAAACCTATTGTCCGGTGACAGACGCCATGCACATTTCCTAAAGCCCATGATCTTCTGTGGCGGCGGATGAAGCTGGTGCTAAATTGAGCCTAAATCGGATCAGCGCGCATGCCTTCGCGCGCTAGCGTGTCCTTGCCGCGATCGTAAATCTTTTCCAGCGCATGCCAGGGCACGTAAGGATAAAGATGATGGATCTCGTGGTAATTATGGAAATTGAAAAGCCACGCCAAAACCCGTCCGCGGAAGGATTTATCCGTCACCAGAACGCGTGAGACTTTGATCAACTCCAATTCGTTCCTGACCACGCTGTGCGGCAACCAAATAAATCGGAAAGCATTAAAAGCCCAAGCGTTCAATGCCGGCAGCACCCACAAAAGCAGAGCCTCTATCGCGTAGCCGACGAAACAAATTGCGGTGAGTACAGAGAAAACAACGCCAAGTTCAAGCGTGATGCGTGCGCGATACCGGTTCGGACGCGGATGATATTTGGCGTTTTTAATCCCGTGCCATGTCGCAGTGAAATAATAGAGATAGCAACGCAATACGCCTCCCGCCAGAGACGATGCGCGGGCGACAAAGTGTTCCGGATCGCGCTCGCGGTCATTGGCGTACAGATGATGCAGACGGTGATTGTGTTCATGCATTGTGTAGGAATGAAAGCCATAACCGATATTCACGACGCCATAAAAATAATTGAGCCAGTGAAAACGGTTGTCTTTTCCGTGAATGTTTTTGTGCACGCCTTCATGGGCGGGCGTGTAGCCCTGAACCATCCAGAAGGAATTGACGAGGAATCCGACCCACAAGGGAATAGGTCCGAAGACAGCAAAGTAGGTCGTGGTGAAGATGACGACTTGCGCCAGCGTGCCGAACACAAGCGTTCGCCAACACACGCCTTTGCGTTGCTTTTGTGCGAAGCTTTTCAACTCCGCCATGGTCGTCGCCTGCGTCTTCACCGGCCGGGCGGCGCTCATAATTGCCCCTCAATCGCGCACTCCCCGTGATCACAGTGCCAGAACCGGATTGGTTCCTCAAGCAGAGAGCACTTCGCAGTGCAGCATGATGCTGTTAAGCTTCAGTGAAAATGAGGAGAATTGCCGTGTTCGGCTCGCCTTTTCACGAGATTACCTATACCGCGCCATTGTCTGAACCGCTCGAAACGGATGCGTTTCATCTTCCGGCTGGCGGTGATTGGCGGGTGATCATCTTTCCGGGTAGTCCATGTAACAAGTTGATCTTTACACGTTTGTTGCGCACGGCGCCGGCCGGCGTGGAGATGGTGGTGCTCTCCAGGCCAGGCTATGGACGGGGGCACCGCGACGCCTATCCGGATTTTACCGATCAATTGGCGGCCGCCCAGCCGTTTTTCCCCGGCGGCGCGTTTGGCGACAAGAAAATCATAACTCTGGGTGTCTCCTATGGCGGCGAGTTGGCGTTGAAGGCGGCGCTTGATTTTCCGGATGTTGTGAAAGGCGTTGTGACCGTTGCAGCGCTGATCGACGAGCCGCATGATTACGCCTTGCAGTTGGAGAAGCTTGGCGGCGCCAATGGCATTGAGCCTTACGTGCCCAACCGCTGGCATAAGGTGCGTGAGGAAATCGCGGGAAGACGGTCCCAGATCGGGCCGTTGCTGGAGCGTGCGTCTTTGCTGAAAGCACCGGTGGAAGTGCTGCATGGTGATTTCGATGCGATCGTGCCGAAATCCAACGCATACAAATTGATGGAAGCATTGCCGGAACATGGGGCGAAGCTGGAAATCATTCCCGGCGGCACCCATTATCTGGAGCTGCAATATCCAAGGCGTGTTCATCGCGCCATTTCCCGCATCATTGAACGTGCGGAAATCCCAAAGAAAGAGCCAGTATGAGCCAAACTGTTGTTGAAAATTCGTCCGATCCATATCAGCGCCGAGCGCAGACTTTTCCTTCTTTAACCGACGCGCAGATCGAGCGGATGAAGGAATTTGGTGAAGCGGAAAAGTTGTCCAAAGGAACAGTTGTTTTCGAACGAGGAGAGCGGACAGTCGATTTCTTCGCCATTCTGGCAGGCTCGATTGAGATTTATGATGGGGATGGAAGTCGTCCGGAAGATGTCTTCACGGTTCACGGTGAAAAGCAATTCACCGGCGAGCTTGACCTTTTTAATGACCGCAAAATTCTTGTCAGCGGCCGTATGGGCGACGATGGCGAGGTGTTAAGGCTCAGCCGCGCGCAGTTTCAACGCATGATGACGAGCCTTCCCGACATTGCTGAGATCATCATGCGGGCGTTCATATTGCGCCGCGTCGGTTTGCTCGCCCATGAACAGGGCGCGGTGGTCGCTATAGGGCGCAAATCCTCAGGCAGCCTGCTGGAAGCCGAGCGATTTATCCGCCGCAACGGCTATCCGGTGAAAGTGCTGACGCTTGAGGACAATGCGGAAGCAGAAAGCGTCGTTACAGGGTTTGGTCTGGCGTCCGACGATCTGCCCGTGATTATCGGCCAGGGCGACGATCATATTTCAAAGCCGACACTGCTTGAGCTTGCGCGGTTTCTTGGGATTGCGGTCGAGTTTGACGGCGATGATATCTACGACACGGTCGTCGTTGGCGCAGGTCCGGCCGGGCTTGCCGCCGCAGTCTACGCCGCCTCGGAAGGACTAAAAACGCTCGTGTTGGAAAGCATGGCGCCGGGCGGTCAGGCGGGGACAAGCTCAAAAATCGAGAATTATCTTGGTTTCCCGACCGGCATTTCGGGGCAGGCGCTGGCTGGCCGGGCGCAGGTTCAGGCGCAAAAATTCGGCGCTGTGCTGGCTGTTCCTTTTGGCGCGAAGCGCCTTTGTTGCGAGCAGTGGCCATACCGGATTTTTCTGGAAAGCGGCGATCATGTTCAGGCGAAGTCTGTCGTCGTCGCCAGCGGTGCGCGCTATCGCGCGCTTAATGTGGACAATCTTGAGCAATACGAAGGTCAGAATGTCCATTATGCGGCGACGGCGATCGAAGCCCGGCTTTGCGGCCAGACGGAAGTTGTCGTCATCGGGGGCGGCAACTCTGCCGGGCAAGCGGCTGTGTTTTTGTCCCAGCACGCTGAGCATGTGCATATGCTGGTGCGCGGTCCGGAACTCGCGGCGTCGATGTCCGACTATCTGGTGGGGCGGATCCATGCCTCGCCGAAAATCACCCTCTATCAGAACACTGAGCTGTGTGAGATTTCGGGCGATGCGATGATACACAAGGCCGCCTGGAAAGACCGCACATCTGGGGAGGTCACGCAGCGCGACATCGCCCATATTTTTGTGATGATCGGCGCCTCGCCCAATACCGAATGGCTGGATGGCTGCCTTGCCCTGGACGAGAGGGGATTTGTGCTGACTGGCAAACAGGCGGAGGCCTGCGGCGTGTGCGATCGTGCGCCCTACACCTTCGAATCGTCAAAGCGGGGCGTCTTCGCCGTTGGCGATGTCCGCGCCGATTCCGTCAAGCGGGTCGCCTCCGGCGTCGGCGAGGGATCGGTTTGCATCGCCGATGTCCATAAGGTTCTCGAGGAGCTTTATTCCGGCGAAGGAACCGAATAGGAAAGGGCGCTGGAATTTGAAGGTGTGACGGAAAATGAGTGGTCCAAAGAATTTGCTGCAAGGGGCAACCGGCGACTGGGAGGTCGTCATCGGGCTTGAGGTCCATGCGCAGGTCAGCTCGAAGTCGAAGCTTTTTTCCGGGGCGAGCGCCGAATATGGCGCCGGGCCGAATGAAAATGTGTCGCTGGTCGATGCGGCGATGCCGGGCATGCTGCCGGTAATCAACAAATACTGTGTTGAACAGGCGGTGCGGACCGGGCTTGGGCTCAACGCAAAAATCAATCTCTGGTCGCGCTTTGACCGTAAGAATTATTTCTACCCGGACCTGCCGCAGGGCTATCAAATTTCCCAGTACAAGGACCCGATTGTCGGCGAAGGCGAAATCGACGTCGAACTGGAAGGCGGCGAGACCATCAAGGTCGGGGTGGAGCGTTTGCATCTGGAGCAGGACGCCGGCAAATCGATTCACGACCTTGCGCCAAAAGAGTCCTATGTCGATCTGATCCGTTCCGGCGTGGCGCTGATGGAGATCGTCTCCAAGCCTGAAATGCGGTCGGCGGAACAGGGCGCAGCTTACTATTCCAAATTGCGGTCGATTGTCCGGTATCTCGGCACCTGTGACGGCAATATGGAAGAGGGTTCGATGCGGGCGGACGTGAATGTCTCCGTCTGCCGGGCCGGGAATTACGACAAATTTCGCGAGACCGGCGACTTCAAATATCTCGGCACCCGCACGGAAACCAAGAACGTCAATTCCATTCGCTACGTCAAGCAGGTGATCGATTACGAAGCCCGCCGCCAGATCGAAGTGCTGGAAGGGGGGGGCGAGATCGATCAGGAAACCCGGCTTTTCGATGTAAAATCCGGAACGACGCGAACAATGCGTTCCAAAGAAGACGCGCATGATTATCGCTATTTCCCCGACCCGGATTTATTGCCGCTTGAAATCGATCCGGCCTGGGTCGAGCAAATCCGGGCGAGCCTGCCGGAACTGCCGGACGCCAAAAAGAAGCGCTTTATCAGCGACTATGGCCTGTCACCATATGACGCGTCGGTGCTGGCGGCGGATCAGGCAAGTGCGGCCTATTTCGAAGAAGTGGCCCAATTTAGCGGGAAGGGGGGCGGTGAC
This sequence comes from Pseudomonadota bacterium, assembly GCA_039818925.1. Classification (GTDB taxonomy): domain Bacteria; phylum Pseudomonadota; class Alphaproteobacteria; order Caulobacterales; family Parvularculaceae; genus Hyphococcus. Next base: position 12,278 of record JBCBSY010000004.1, read on the forward strand.
GGCAAGCTTGCGGCGAACTGGGTGATGGGAGAGCTGTTCGGCGCGCTCAACAAGGCAGGCAAAGAGATTGGCGAAACGCCAGTGTCCGCATCTCAACTCGGCGATCTCATCGGTCTCATCAAAGATGGGACGATTTCCGGAAAAATCGCCAAGGATGTTTTCGCGCTGATCTTTGAAGGTGAAGAAACCGGATCGCCGTCTGAGATTGTTGAAAAGCGCGGGCTGAAACAGGTGACGGATACTAGCGCCATCGAAAAAGTGATTGACGCCGTCATCGCCGCCAACCCGAAGCAGGTTGAACAGGTCAAGGAAAAGCCGAAAACTATGGGCTGGTTTGTCGGACAGGTGATGAAAGAGATGCAAGGCAAAGCAAACCCGCAAGCAGTGAATCAAATCCTGAAAAAGAAGCTGGGCGTCGGCTGAACGGATGACTGATAAATCGGCGTCATATGTTATCAGGAAGGCCGATCAGCAAGCGAACGCGTTTTCTTTTCGCCACCCGCTTGGCGAGGGCGCTTCGGAGATCATCATGACCATGCTGGCGCAAATGGCAGGCCTGAAGCGTGTCGGCGTCAATCTCGGACGCGTCCCGCCGGACAAGGAAGCCTTTGTCTACCACCGCCATCACGCGGAGGAAGAGTGGGTTTACATTCTGGAAGGAAAGGCGCTTTCGGATATTGACGACATTCAACAAGAGGTGCGCGCCGGTGATTTCATCGCCTATCCCGAAGGCGTGGCGCACACGCTGAAAAACATTGGCGACAGCGACCTTGTTTATCTGATGGGCGGCGAGCAAACCGCAATGGAAATCGCGGACTTCCCGCGCCACGGAAAGCGGGTTTTACGCACCGGCGAGCGCATGGAATTTGTAGATGAAGACGCCATGGAACCGTTTATTCCCGATATCCGGCCGGTCAGTCCGAAAAAACCTTAGTGCTTGTGTTTGGAGTTGTTTGGCGTGTATGGCCCGACCAAGACGGCGGCTCGTAGCAATGGAATTCGAGGCGCCGGATGTGATGCGCGTCACTGTATTTGATCGTCGCCGCCCTATAGATGCGGCAAAAAATAAAGGAAAGACCGAAGACCTATGATGAAGAAATTTGACAGCATCCTTGGGACCGTTGGCAACACGCCGGTCATCCGGATCAACCGCCTCGCGCCGGAGGGAATCAATCTTTACGTGAAGTTCGAGGCGTTTAATCCGCTGGGTTCCGTGAAGGACCGGTTGGCGCTTGGCGTGATTGAAGCGGCGGAAAAATCCGGTGACTTGAAGCCTGGTCAAACTGTGGTGGAAGCGACAAGCGGGAACACAGGCATCGGATTGGCGATGGTTTGTGCGGCGAAGGGATATCCGTTGGTTGTGACCATGGCGGAAAGTTTTTCTGTGGAGCGCCGCAAGCTGATGCGCTTTCTTGGCGCAAAGGTCGTGCTGACGCCGGCCAAGGAAAAAGGCACCGGCATGGTTGAAAAAGCCAAGGAGCTTGCCGCCAAGAATGGCTGGTTCCTGACCCGCCAGTTCGAGAATGACGCTAATCCGGACATGCATGAGCGCACAACAGGGCCGGAAATTGTCGCCGCATTTAAGGATGAGAAGCTCGACTATTGGGTAACCGGTTTCGGCACGGGGGGAACGCTCACGGGCGTCTCACGAGTGTTAAAGAAAGAAAGCCCGGAAACGAAGATTATTGTTTGCGAACCGCCGGACGCGGCCATGCTGTCCAGCGGCGCGCCGCAAGAACGGAACCCCGACGGCAGCCCGGCCGCATCGCATCCCGCCTGGACACCGCATCCCATTCAGGGATGGAGCCCGGACTTCATTCCCAAAATCACTTCCGAGGCCGTCGATGCAGGCGTGATTCACCAGATTGTCAAAACGCCGGCGCCGGAAGGAATGAAATGGTCGCGGGCGCTGGCGCAGAAGGAAGGCGTCTTCACCGGTGTTTCCGGCGGCTCGACTTTTGCCGGCGCTATGGAAATCGCCGAGTCCGCGCCCCAAGGTTCAACCATTTTGTGCATGCTGCCTGATACGGGTGAGCGCTATCTTTCAACGCCGCTGTTTGGCGATGTTGAAGCAGATATGAGTGCAGAAGAGGTCGAAATCTCTCGCTCGACGCCGGGGTACCAGCTTTAGTCGCGCGCCTCGCGGAAAATTGAACGGTTCCGGAATGTCAAACTGACGAAAGTCAGTATGGCCTTCCGGGAACTGTCGTATTCTATCTTGTGTTCCGAAGGCTGGGCGCACGGAGGATGAATATGAAACTGAAGTGGAAAGCCGCAGTGGCGGCGATGCTAGCGGCCGGGGGGTGTGCTTCGGCCGTCGAACCGGAAGAAGTCTCACAAGAGGTCGCGGAGCGGCTCGCGGAATTCGAAGCGACCGGGGAGACGCGCTCTTGCATAGGCGTTACGCAAATTCGAACCATCGATGCGCTGGACGAGTCGCGTTTTCTAGTTCGAGCTGGAGGCGCTTACTACCTCAACGAAGTGTCTGGTCGTTGCAACGGTGCGGACCGGGCTTTCAACCGGTTGCAGTATACGACGAGCATTGGACAGCTTTGCCGCAACGAAATTATTCGGATCGTCGATAATTCGAACGGATTCACGGTGGGCAGTTGCAGTTTAGGCGACTTTCAAGAACTCGAAGAAATTGCGACTGAATAGGAAAAATGGAGACCATCATGATTAGGAAATCTGATCTCGGAAAACATGCTGTCGTTCGGGCGCTGGCCTTGTGCGTGCTGGCGTCTGGAATATCTGTTGGCGCTGCGAATGCTGGCCCGCGCGGTGACAAGGCGCAGGAAACGCTCGCCAAATACGAAAAGACCGGTGAAACGCAGAACTGCTTGTCTTTGCGCGCGGTTCGCGACACCGATGCGCTCGATGACTATACGCTGCTCGTGGAGGCTGGCGGATCGATCTATCTCAATGAGCTGAGCGGACGATGCATCGGCCTTGAACGCGAACAGCGCTATACACGCCGGTCAACACAGGCCCGGATGTGCAGAGGCGACATTATTCAGGTCATCGACATTAATGGGACGCCGCTCGGTTCTTGCAGCCTAGGCGATTTTGAAAAGCTCAATGAAGTCCCTGAAACAGAAGAGAGCTGAAGCCCTTCGTTCTTCTTCAATCTTCGCTTTCTGGCCGCCAGCGAATCAGCGCTGGCGGCTTTTTTCGTATACGGAGGAATACAAAAATTAACAAAAGCTTTTCGATCCGTAAAGAAATCGATAATTCGCTGTTAACGGGATTTTAGCTTCAGCTCGATCATCCTTGCCATGGTTAATCTGCTTTGCACGGGACGCGGGGCGGGAAAAGCAAGGGGCTTATAAATGACAATTGCAATGGGTGTGGAAGCGCTTGGGCCAGTTGAACCAATATTGAGCGATATGGAAATGTATCGCCTGGGACTGGAAGCATCGACCGATGGCGAGGGCGCCGAGTTTGATCTGATCACGGCGCACAAATGGTTCAATCTTGCAGCAATGCAGGGCAATCTGGAGGCGCGGGTATATCGCGCAGAGCTTGCCAAGGAAATGTCTGCTGAAGAGATCGCCGAGGCGCAGAGACTGGCGCGTGAATATCTTTCCACACATCGCGCAAAGTCGGATGCTTAATCGGGCAACGCGAATTTAGATGTCACCCTGCGC
>JBCBSY010000005.1:0-15316 GCA_039818925.1 Pseudomonadota bacterium
TCCGATCTGCGGCCATGGCGAAGGATCTCTATGACAGCCTGCGCGTCATGGGCGATAATCTTGGCGGGCTCGGTAAAGCGCTTTCTTCTGCGCTAAAGAAATACAATGCGACTGTCGGTGGATATGAGTCTCGTGTTTTGTCGCGCGCTCGAAAATTTGCCGACTATGAACTGCCGGGCGTCGAGGCCGACATTGAAACGCTATCGCCGCTGGAAGAAACACCGCGGTTGCTACGCGGCGCCGATGATCCGGAAACAAAGACGCAGGACGACGCGGCGTAATCCGCTTACCTCAGCGGAAAGGGCGATTTTTCGTCCGTCGCGGGTTCGCCAGCCGGGGCTGGGCCAGGGCTTTCCGCCGGCGCAGGAGAAAAAAGATCATTATACTGGGCAGGCCCGCGGGCAGATGGCGCGCCCGTCTGCGACCTTTGCGGCGCGCGTTCGGCTTCGAGCACGGCGACGCGCGCGCGCAGCGCTTCGAGTTCTTCCATCATGTTGGCGGCGGCGGCGTCTTTGATCCCGGCCCGGGCCATGACTGCGCTGATCGTATGCAAGGTCGCCATCAGCGATGTCGGCGCCACCATCCACACGCGCGCCCGATAGCTTTCCTGAACCACATCGGAGAAATGCGCGTGCAGTTCTGACAGGATTTGTTCGGAGGGCACGAACATCATTGCACAATCGGCGGTTTCCGGCGGCGACACCAGTTTTTCGCCGGCGTCAGCGACATTGCGCAGCACTGCGCGGCGCAGCGCCATTTCCGTGCCGGCATTGCGCGACAACTGCCACGCGTCAAACGCTTCAACCGGGAAGCGCGCATCAACGGCGATCGGCGCCATCGGTGTTGGCATGGTGATCGACGCATCGGCTGTCCGGCCGTTGGGTAGCTTGTGCATCAGCTTGTAGCGTTTCGGCGCGAGGACGTCGCGCAGCAAATCCGCGAGTTGGATGCGGGCGGCGGTTGCGGTGACCGGCGCCGCTCCGGCTGGGATCTGATCGAGCCGTTTGGACAATTTCTCGATGGCGGCGTTCACCGACCCGCGCAGCGAATCGAATTGCTCGCCCATTAGATCGGCAAACTCGGCAAAATGTGCTTCAGACAGGCTGGTATGCGGATCGTGATAGGCCGCCGCTGTTGGCGCATCCACATTCACCGGCGCCTCATTTGCGAGCGTCACGTGCTGTAGACGATCCTGGAATTCATCAGATAAATCTGAAAGCCGTTTTTCCATCAGCATCAGTGCTTCGGCGCGTTCATCCAGCGCGGCTTCATGACGGCGCAGGCCAAGCGTCATGACATTTTGTGTTTCGTCATTGGCGCGCTTGAGGTCTTGCGCCAGCGCTTCTGCATCTTCCGCACGGCGCAGGGCTTCGCGCGCCGCCTCTTCCGCATCCGCAAGCCGGTTTTGCTCCTGAAGATCAACGGCGCTGACTTCTGGCGCTGAGGCGGGCTCTTGCGGTTGGATTGCTTCAGGAGCGGTTGCCGGTTCCGGCTCATCGGGGAAGAAGCCTGCATCCTCTTCTTTCTCTGGGGCCGGCGCTTCCCCTGTTTCCGGCGCTGGATGTGTCTCCGGGGATTTGGAAAAAAGCCCGGCGAATGCGGACTTTTTCTTTTTCTCCGGCGCTGTGGCCGCATCGCCGCGCGTGTCCGCCTCAGCGACTTTGTTGCTCTCGGGCGCTGCGTCGTCCATCAGCGAGCCATTGTCGTGATGGTGATCGTCATCATCACGGCTGATGGCGACTTGCGTATCGCTGATCTCATTATCCTGCCAATGCTCGCTGGACGGCGTGTCGGTCAAATTTGGTTTGTCATCTTCAAAGGTGATCTCAGCGTTCTCGCCAGCCGGCTCGAAATAGCTTTGCGGCTCCGCATTCCGCTGTCGTGGCTTTGCGCGCACGACCCGCCCACGAATGATCAACATCATGCCGACGATGAAAATAAGCAACACAGACCCAACCCCGGCCCACAGATACGGGGCCGGCCCGGTAATCAAAGGCTCGACGGCGGCAGTCTCGGATTGCAAAGCCTCTTCAGCGCTCTCAAGACCGTCGGTCTCGCTCTGGACCGCAAGCGCCAGCGTCTTCATCGTCAAAACCCCCAGCAGGAACACAACACGACGATCTGCACCTTATGGGAAAACCCCATAAAAAGCGAGGGTTTAGCGTTAACCATGTTTCGCGTCGCGATTGTGAGGCGGCGCGCGCCCGTCTTGACGGCGCGGGTGCGCGGCCATAGGTGAGGCGCATGAGCATACGACAGATTTTAACCGCGCCCGACCCGCGCCTGCGAGAGGTGTCAAAGCCGGTCGAGGCTGTAGACGACGCGTTGCGCGCGCTCATGGATGACATGCTGGAGACCATGTATGACGCGCCGGGAATTGGCCTTGCAGCGATTCAGGTCGGCGTGCCGTTGCGGGTGATCGTCATGGACCTCGCGGGCGAAGATGAAGAGCCGGCGCCGCATTATTTCGTCAATCCGGAAATCCTCGATCCATCGGAAGAGACAAGCCTGTATGAGGAGGGCTGCCTGTCGGTGCCGGAATATTTTGACGAGGTGGTGCGTCCTGCGCGATGCCGCGTTAAATATCTCGACTATAACGGCAAGGAACAGGTGCTCGACGCAGAAGGGTTGCTGGCCACCTGTATCCAGCATGAAATGGATCATCTGGAAGGGATCCTCTTTATCGATCACCTGTCGCGCTTGAAACGCGAACGGGTGTTGAAAAAACTCAAGAAAGAACAGCGCCTGGCGGCTGTGTCCTGACGCACAGCGGCTCGTTGTCGCGGAGGGCGCCCATGCGTCTCGCCTTTATGGGAACACCGGAGTTTTCCGTGCCGGTGCTGGCGGAGCTGCTCGCGGCCGGTCATGAAGTGGCCGCCGTTTACACGCGAGCGCCGCAGCCATCGGGGCGCGGCCAGAAACTGACGCCGTCTCTTGTGCAGCGTTTTGCGGAAAGTCACGGGCTCGAAATTCGTACGCCAAAAAATTTCAAAGCGGAAGAAGAACGTGCGGCGTTTGCTGCGCTCGATCTCGATGTTGCGATTGTCGTGGCGTACGGATTGATCCTTCCGCAGGCGGTGCTCGATGCGCCGCGTCAGGGATGTCTCAATCTTCATGCGTCATTATTGCCGCGTTGGCGCGGCGCCGCGCCGATCCAGCGCGCGGTCATGGCGGGCGATACGGTCACGGGCGTGCAGGTGATGCAGATGGAGGCAGGGCTGGACACCGGACCGATCCTCTTGTCGGAGAGCGTTTCAATTGCAAGCGACGAAACTGCAGGCTCCCTCCACGACAAACTCTCGCAAGTGGCGGCGCAGCTCGGGCCCCGCGCTTTGGCGGCGCTCGATCGCGGCGGGCTCGTGGCGACGCCGCAGCCGGAAACCGGGATCACCTACGCACATAAAATTTCATCTGACGAAGCGCGCATTGACTGGCGCCGTCCGGCGGCAGAGATCGACTGTCATATTCGTGGGCTGTCGCCTTTTCCCGGCGCCTGGTTTGAAGCGGACGGGACGCGCGTCAAAGTGCTGATGTCGCATTGGGCGAAAGGCGCCGGTGCGCCGGGTGAAATTCTTGAGGCTGATGAAAACCTGATCGTCGCCTGCGGCGACGGCGCTGTGGCGTTGACGTCATTGCAGCGCGCTGGAAAACGCGCGCAGGCGGCGGAAGAGTTTTTGCGCGGCTTTGCCCTCAGGAAAGGCGACATGCTTTAGCGCAACGGCGCCATAAAGGGGCGGTCGAGTTTCTTCAGCCCGTCTTCGTCACGCTGCATATTCAATGAAAATAACAACACATCCGCGCGCCCGACGAGATTTTCCGCCGGCAAAAACCCGACGCCGTGATCAAAGTAACGGCTGTCGATGGAGTTATCCCTGTTGTCGCCCATGACAAAAAGATTGTTGTCCGGCACTGTCGCCGGACCAAACGTGTCGCCCACGCGATAATCGCCCCGTTCATAAATCTCGTGCACCGGCCCGCCGGGCAGTTCCTCAGTGAAGCTGCCGACCGTTGCGATGCCGCCGCGATGCTCGCGGTATCGAAAGGTCTCTTTAAGATGACGCGGCGTTGCAACGTCATTCAGAAAAAGCCGGCCTTCCCGGATTTCAACCTTATCGCCCGGCAACCCGATCACGCGTTTGATCAGGGTTTCATTTGAGACGGGATGTTTGAACACCACCAGATCGCCCCGTTCCGGCAATCTGCCGAAGATCCGCCCCGTGGGCGTGCCGATCTGCGGGCCGATCGAAAATGGAACCGAGTGGCGGCTATAGCCGTAGGAGTATTTGCTGACCAGAATCCGGTCGCCGACAGCCAGCGTCGGCAACATGCTTTCGCTCGGGATGTGATACATGCCATAGGCGGTCGTCCTGAAAACCATGAAGACGGCGAAGACACAGGCGAAAAATAGAACTTCTGAGCGGATGGCGCGCCAGCTATTGATTGAAAGCATTGATTACTCCTTGCGCCTCGAAATATAGCATCCGCATGGCGCGATACAAATTGACGATCGAATATGATGGCGCGAATTACGTCGGCTGGCAGCGCCAGGAGAACGGCCCGTCGATTCAAGGTGAAATTGAAAGCGCCGCGCGCGCCTTCAGCAGGCAGAGCGTCACGGCGAATGCCGCGGGCCGGACGGACGCCGGCGTCCACGCCCTGGCAATGGTTGCGCATGTTGACTTTGAAAAATCGCCGCGTGCGGAGGTGGTGCGAGACGCCATCAACCAGCATTTGCGTCCGCACCCGATCGCCATTTTGAAAGCGGAAGCCGTGAGCGACGACTTTCATGCGCGCTTTTCCTGTATCCGTCGCACTTATGAGTACCGGATCGTCAATCGCCGGGCGCCGCTGGCGCTGGAGGCCGGGCGCGCCTGGCGCGTGCCGCAAAACCTAAACGCCGAGGCGATGAACGACGCGGCGCAATGCCTGGTAGGCAAACACGACTTCACGACGTTTCGCGCTGCTGCCTGTCAGGCGGAAACGCCGGTGAAAACGCTGGAAACAATTTCGGTTTCCCGGATCGGCGAAGACGTGGTCATTCGCTGCGCCGCCCGGTCTTTTCTCCATCACCAGGTGCGGTCGATTACAGGTTCGCTGACGGAAGTCGGCAAGGGGAAATGGCGCGCGCGCGATTTGAAAGCGGCGCTTGAAGCGGCGGACCGGACACGCTGCGGGCGGGTGGCGCCGGCGGACGGGCTCTATTTTGTGAGGGCCGATTACTGACGGTCGGGCTCATCCTTGGTCGAGTGGGCTGGCGAAGTATTTTCGAATGATGGCTTCGTAAATATCCGTCAGCGCCTCAATGTCGCCGATGCTCACATGCTCATCGACCTGGTGCATCGTCGCGCCCACAAGTCCAAACTCTGCAACTGGCGCGTGGTCCTTGATAAATCGCGCATCGGAGGTGCCGCCCGATGTTGAAAACTCAGGCCGGCGCCCGGTTTTGGCTTCGACGCAGTCGGCGAGGAGCGTCAGAAATTTCATGTCCGTCGTCAGAAAGGCTTCACCGGACACGACACAGTCCAGCACATAGGTGGCGTTGATTTCCTGCGCGATCGGATCAAGCTGCGCGCGCAGCCATTCCTGAATGGAAGCGCCCGTCCAGGTTGGATTGAAGCGGATATTAAACCGCGCCGTCGCCTTGCCGGGGATGACATTGTGGGCGGGGTTGCCGATATGAATATCCGTCACTTGAAGACTCGACGGCTGAAACCGTTCATAGCCTTCATCGAGCGGCGTTTCGCTGAGATGCAGCAACTTGCGCAGCAAAGCGGGGATCGGATTTTCAGCCCGGTGCGGATAGGCCACATGGCCTTGCTTGCCGGACACCGTCAGCCAGCAATTGATGGAGCCGCGACGTCCGACCTTGATCATGTCGCCCATGGCGTCCGGGTTGGATGGTTCGCCCACCAGACAATGATCGATCGCGATTTCTTTTATGCGCAACCATTCCAGCATTTTGACGGTGCCGTTGATCGCTTTCCCTTCCTCGTCACCGGTGATTAGAAAGGAAAGTGTTCCCGTGATAGCGTTGGCTTCAATCGCTCTTGCAGCGGCGGCGGTAAAGGCCGCGATGGCGCCTTTCATATCGGCGGCGCCGCGGCCCCACAGATTGCCGTCCCTGATGTCGGCGCCGAAGGGCGGCGCGGTCCAGTCATCGCTGTCGCCGGGCGGCACAACATCCGTATGTCCGGCGAAACAAAAGTGCGGAGCGCCCGCGCCAATTTCCGCGTAGAGATTGTCGACATCGTCAAAGGGCAGGCGGGCGCAGCGAAAGCCGAGGCGTTCAAGCGCGCTTTGCAACACATCCAGCGCGCCTTCGTCCGCGGGGGTCACAGATGGGCGGCGAATCAGCGCGCGCGCAAGCGCCACCGCATCGTCGGCAGCATCATCAGGCGTAGGGTCGATCACAGTCATGGCTTTGAGGTAGACTAGAGACCGGAGTGAAACAAGCGGGAGTGGCTCATGCCGAAGGTTGATCTGTCTGTTGTGGAAGCGCGCACCGCCTGCGCCTACCCCGGCGAATATGCCGCGCACTGTAAGGGACGATCGAAAATTGCGCTCGGCGATCTGGGCGGGCTTGACCAGTTCGGCGTGAATTTGACGCGGCTTTCGCCCGGTGCGGCGTCGGCGCACAAACACTGGCACGCCCAGGAAGATGAGCTGGTCTACATGCTCGAAGGGGAGGCGGTGCTGGTTGAAGACGATGCGGAGACGCCCTTGCGCGCCGGGGATGTGGCGACCTTTAAGGCCGGCGTCGCCAATGGCCATATGATGGTCAACCGCTCTACACGCGATGCGGTGTTTTTGGAAATCGGCACGCGGTCCCGAGATGATGTTTCGACCTATACCGATCCGGATGTCGATATGCGCATGGTCAAGGAAAACGGCGCCTGGGTCGCCTATCGCAAGTCCGGTGAGCGGTATTAATCACGCAATAATTCGTTGACGGATGTTTTGGATCGGGTTTTCTCATCAACCTGCTTGACGATCACGGCGCAGTAGAGGTTCGGTCCGCCCTTGTCGGACGGCATGGCGCCCGGAACCACCACAGAATAGGGGGGAACCTCGCCGTAATTCACGGCGCCGGTCTCGCGATTGACGATTTTCGTAGAGGCGCCGAGATAGACACCCATGGAGAGAACGGACCCCTCACGTACGATCACGCCTTCAGCGACCTCGGCGCGCGCGCCGATAAAACAGCCGTCCTCGATCACCACCGGTCCCGCCTGCAAAGGCTCCAACACGCCGCCGATCCCCGCGCCGCCGGAGATATGGCAATTCTTGCCGATTTGCGCGCAGGACCCGACCGTCGCCCAGGTGTCGATCATGGCGCCTTCATCCACATAGGCGCCGATATTCACATAAGACGGCATCAAAACGACGGACCGCGCAATAAAAGAGCCGCGGCGCACCGTCGCCGGCGGCACGGCGCGAAACCCTGCATGACGAAAATCTTCCTCTGTCCAGCCTGAAAATTTTGTTTCCACCTTGTCCCACCAGGGCCCGTTTGCGCCTTCAATCAGTTGGTTGTCATTCAGGCGGAAGGACAAAAGCACAGCTTTTTTCAACCACTGATTGACCCGCCATGACATGAGGTTGTCAGCGCCGGAAACCGGTTCAGCGACACGGGCCTCGCCCCTGTCGAGAAGCCCGAGGGCTTCATTCACGGCGTCACGAATTTCGCCTTTCGTGCTGAACGAAACTTCCGCGCGGTTCTCCCAGGCATTGTCGATCGTTTCTTGCAGCAAGGTCATAGGATCTGGTCTTTCATTGAGTGGGGTTGGTGATTGCACGGTTGAGGAAGCCGGTGATGTCGTCTGTCGCATAATGAACGTGGGGGGCGCCGTCGCCTGGTCGGGCGGGGCGTTTTTCGTGCGGTTCATCCTCGAGCCAGGCTGCATCGGAGTGCACCAGCACCGTTGTCATGCCAAGCGCATGCGGGGCTTCCAGGTTCTGCACAATGTCTTCGAACATCACGGCGCGTTTTGGCGCAATATCATGCGAAGCAAGAAATTTTTCATAAGGCTCGCGCCGTGGTTTCGGGGCATAGCCAGCCGCCTTGATGTCAAAAATTTCGTCGAAAAGGTGCAAGATACCGAGCGCGCCCGCGACATTTTCCGCGTGTTTGACCGAACCATTGGTGAAGATGAATTTGCGCCCTTCGAGGCGGTTCAGTACGTCGGCCAGCGGCTTGTTTTCGGTGATCACGCCGACATCGATATCATGCACATAGTCGAGAAATTCATCCGGACAGACATCATGTTCGGTCATCAGCCCGCTCATGGTCGTCCCATATTTCACGTAATAGGACTTTTGCAGGCGCCTAGCATCGTCGTGGACGAGATCAAGCCGGTTGCGAATGAACGCGGTCATGCGCGCGTCAATTTGTGAGAAAAGCCGGCATTCAGCGGCGTATAGCGTGTTATCGAGGTCGAAGACCCAGTTTTCGACGTGCTTCAGGTCAGGGCTTGAAACGCCGCTCATGTCAGGCTTGTCCGGTTCTTGGTTTGCGCGGCCTTGCAGGGCGGCGAATGTTTAGGTTGTTGTACGTCCGGTCAGGGTGTTTGGGCTGGCGCGCTGGTGAACATTTCCGGCAGGAAATCGAAGGTTGCCGACTCGGCGCCGCCGATTTCGACTTTGCGGAACGCTGCTTCCTCTAAATCCTGATCATTGCAGGCGAGATCGTTTGCGGCGTTGAACATAACCAGATTGACGCAAAAGCCCTTTTCGCCGCCTGTTAGCTTTCGGTCGCCCGCGGAGTCCTCAATCAATCCGTAAACGTAGTAATGATCTTTTTCGAGGGCGCCTTTGATGATTTTCGCACATTCCCCAGGCTCAATTTTCCACCAGCCTTTTGACTGATAAATCTCGGATTCCTGTGGTTCGGCAACCGCTGACCAGATCGCTTCATTAGTTTTGTTGCAATAAAAAAAGCCTAGCTTGGCTTCCCTGGCGTTGGCTTCCTCGATCAGGGCGTCAATCAGGTCGTCATCGATATTATATCCGTCGGGCAGACCCTTTTCTTTTCGAAAATTGGCCAGCGCGCGCTGGGTTGTGCGGCCCATGGCGCCGTCCACACGGCCCGCGTCCCTGCCGACATCGCTTAACAAGCGCTGCACGCCCGCGACTTCAGCGGAGTAAACCGTATAGGTGCTAGCCTCGGCGAAATCGGTCTGCCAGGCGCCGTCGGCCGCCTCGGTGACTTCGACATTGAAAAATTTTCGCTGACGCATTGGATCGTCACGGCAAACGTCCTGGTTTCGAAGATTGAAGAACCCGTTGTTCTCGACGCACAACGCTGTGTCGCCTGACCAGGTTCGCAACGGGCCCTTGTGGCCGGGAATGGCCTCAGCATAAACAAAGTAGCGGCCCGGCTTGGCTCGTTCGGTCAACACGACCTTGCATTGGCCCGGTCGCAATCGCCACCAGCCGCGCGTCGCCAGCCGGTCTCCATCCACATAGCCAATCGCCGCGGAGAGCGCATAGCTCGACTTGTTGCAAAAGCTGTATTTTGCCGATGCGCCGCTCGCGCTGACTACGAACAAAAGGACAGACAGAAAGATGAGACGCATTACGCTATGCCCGAGAACAAAAGGGTTGCCCATTTGCCGGCAAGATGTTTCGCCGGCTGGTGTTGCGGGCTAATTCAGCCGAAACTGTCCTGAGGATCAAGCGCGCGTTAATGAATAAAGCAGAGCCGACAGCAGAAGTCCCAGAGGCGGCAAGCGACCGGCTTGTGAGCGTCTTGTTTCCGCTGCCATTGTCAAAACCTTATGACTATCGCTGTGTTGGGGCCGCGCCGGCGGTCGGCAGCTTTGTTGCAGCGCCGTTTGGGCCAAGAAAGGTGGTCGGCGTGGTCTGGCCTGCGGGCCGGAATGCTGACCCGCTTGCATCGTTGAATCCTGACAAAATCAAGGACTTGGCGAAGGTTTTTGCAACGCCGCCCCTGTCGCCGGCATTGATCGACTTCGTCAATTGGGTCGCGGATTACACCATGTTTCCCAAAGGCGCGGTGCTCCGCATGGTGATGCGCGCGCCGGACGCCTTTGAAGGTCCACCCATGCAGCCGGCCTATGTGAAGGGCGCTGTTCCCGAAGGTTTGCGCCTGACGGCGCAGCGCAAAGCCGTGCTCGGCGTCGCAGGGGATCGACCGGAATCGGCGACCGGTCTGGCCTCCGCGGCGGGTGTTAGCGAGGCGGTGGTGCGCGGCCTGGCGGAAACGGGCGCCCTCGCACGGATTGAGGTTGATCCTGACCCTCTCTTTGCGGCGCCGGATCTCACGCGATCGGGCAAGCGATTGTCTGAAGATCAGCAATACGCCGCGCGCATTATCGAAGAGATCATCGAACAGGATGACCACAAAACCGTCTTAATCGACGGCGTTACGGGTTCGGGAAAGACGGAAGTTTATTTTGAGGCTGCGGCTGCAACGCTCAAGAACAAACCTTCTGCTCAGGTTTTGATCCTTTTGCCCGAAATTGCGCTGACCCTGCCGTTTCTGGCGCGCGTCGAGGCGTGCTTTGGCGCTGCGCCGGCGCCTTGGCACTCTGATCTTACCGCAGCCCAACGTCGCCGGACCTGGCGGCGTGTCGCCGATGGTTCGGCCCGGCTGGTTGTGGGCGCGCGCTCCGCCCTGTTTCTACCGTTTCGGGATTTGCAGCTGATCGTTGTCGATGAAGAACATGACGCCGCATATAAACAGGAAGAGGGCGTCATCTATCATGCGCGTGATCTTGCGGTTGCGCGCGGCAGCCGCGGTGGTTTTCCGGTGATCCTCGCTTCCGCCACGCCGTCGCTGGAGACGGTCGTCAATGTTGACGAGGGTCGGTATGATGCGGTTGGCTTGGCGTCGCGTTTCGCCGATGCGGCGATGCCCTCGATTGACCTTGTGGATATGCGCACCGACGGGCCGCAGGCCGGCGCCTGGCTATCGCCTGTTCTAACGGCGGCGGTCGATGAAAAACTATCCGTAGGCGAACAGTCTCTTTTATTTTTGAACCGTCGGGGATATGCGCCCCTGACCCTGTGCCGGCGCTGCGGACATAAAATGACCGCGCCGGGTTCCGACGCCATGCTAGTTGAACACCGGTTCGAAAACCGGCTGGTCTGTCATCACACCGGTTTTTCCATGCCCAAACCGTCCGCATGCCCCGCTTGTAAGGCCGTTGGCGGGCTGACCGCGTGTGGTCCCGGGGTGGAGCGGGTCGCGGAAGAAGCGCGCGGGCGCTGGCCGGATGCGCGCATTGAGATCTTGTCATCCGATACAACGCCGGGACCGAAAGCCATGCGGAGCGTTCTCGATGCAATGCACGCCGGTGAGGTTGACATTATGATCGCCACGCAAGTGGCGGCCAAAGGCCACCACTTTCCGAACCTGACGCTGGTTGGCGTAGTTGACGCCGATCTGGGCCTGGCGGGCGGCGATCTGCGGGCCGCAGAGCGAACGTTTCAGCTTTTGTCGCAAGTCACGGGCCGGGCCGGCCGCGCTGAAAAACCGGGGCGCGCGCTCCTTCAAACCTATCAGCCCGCGGCGCCGGTTTTGGCGGCGCTGGCCGCCGGCGATCGCGACGCCTTTCTTGCGGCTGAAGCGATGGGGCGGCGCGACCTTGGGTTTCCGCCTTATGGCCGGCTTGCGGCGATTATTTTACGCTCTCTTGATGAACGGGTGCTGGAAGAAACAGCGCGGGCTTTGCGCAATGCCGCACCGGCGGCTGACGGCGTCGAGGTGCTCGGCCCCGCCCGTGCGCCGATTTACCGACTGCGCGGCGTGGCGCGCATGCGAATGCTGGTGAAAACCCGCCGGAATGTCCATCTGCAGGCTTGGCTGAAAGACTGGCTTGAAGGTCAAAAACTCCCTGGCGCAGTGCGCATGTCGGTCGACATCAATCCATACTCCTTCCTCTGAACATGCGTCCGGCAGGGCCTGGCGCCGCAGAGACGTAACGCTTGATTAACCGTTTAACAGTCTTATTCAGCTGAACAATTCTGAAGGCTGATGATGAAGCTTTTGATCGCCGCCATCGTTGGATGCATCTGGTTTTCCGGCGTTGCCGCTGCTGCCGGACCGCTTGAGGAAGTGCGCGCCGGACTTTATGCGCAAAGTTGTTGCGGCTTTGGTTCTTCAAAAGAAGACGGCGCCGCGATCAATGCCGAGGCGGTTTTCAAATCGCCGCGCATCCTGTCGGTGCTCGCAGCGCCCCGCCCGGTCGTTGGCGCGACTTTCGCCACGGACGGCGATGCGACCAACCAGATTTACGCCGGCCTTGAGTGGCGTGCTGAAGCCGCCCGGTGGTTTGTCGCCGGCGGCGTTGGGGGCGTCGTCCATGATGGCGAGACCGACCGCTTCGACCCGATTGAGGACGCCGCACGCGCCAACAGCACAGTCTTTTATGGGTGCCGCGTCTTGTTCCGGCTTGCCGGCGATGTGGGTTACCGCGTCACCGACCGGTTAAGCGCGTCCTTCCACTGGAACCATATTTCCAATGCCGGGATCTGCAGCGAAAATGAAGGCATGGACCAGATAGGCCTGCGCCTCGGTTTGCAGCTGTAGGCACGGGGAGACGAAAAATATTGCGCCTCCAGCGTTGGCTTTCTGCAGACCTTATTGACCGATATGGGTGTCGATAAACTCGATCGACCGGCGCAGCATTTCAGTTCTCATTTCACCCGTCGATAGCCAATGGTCTTCACCCTTGAGTTCAACATATTCGTACGGCTTTCCAGCCGAGCGTAGCGCATTACGCATGCGCCGGCTCTGGCTAATGGGCACGACAATGTCGTCCTTAGCATGAATCAGCATGATAGGCGGGCCGGTGCGATCAGCGATCTCGGAAGGGCTCACGGCGTTCAGTTCTTCCGGGCTGAACCGATCCCCGCCCATGCGTACTTCCCAATAATCCTCCGCCAGCGGGCTTTCTTTTGACTCGTCACCCAGCATGCCAGGAAGATCTGACACGCCGTTGACACTTACGGCGCACGCATAAAGGTCAGGCGTCAAAGTGGCGCCCGCAAGTGCGGCGTATCCGCCGTAACTGCCGCCAACGATGCAAATCCGGTCCGGATCAGCAATCCCGTCTGCGATGAGCTTTTGCACGCCTTCGGTGATGTCGTCCTGCATTTTCCGGCCCCATTCGCCATAGCCGGCGGATCTGAAATTAAATCCATATCCGTCGGAACCGCGGAAGTTTGGTTCGTAAACCAAATATCCTCTCGCGGCATAGAAGAAAGACCAATAGTCAAATGACTGGTCAGCACGCGTTTCGGGGCCACCGTGGGGCAGCACTATAAGCGGCATGTTTTGTCTATCGGAACTCGCCGGAGCCGCCAGATATCCCGGAATGGTCAAACCATCTGTGCTCTCGTAGTCAAAGCGCTCCTTGGCCGCATAAACCACGCCGTCAAGTTTTGAATAACTCGGCGCCACCATATCCAATCGCATCGAGGAGCGGTCAAAAACAAAATATTGTTTTGGATGGTCCGTGTAGATCGCTTGAACGATCATGCGGCGCCCATTTCTTGATTTCGATACGATCATCGGAGCCGCGCCTGGAAGCGCACCTGCCAATTGCTGCTGGATGTTCTGAAACTGATCGTTGAAATAGTATGTTCGTGGCAGGTTATCGACGTAGCGTACGCCGATTGCTTCAGCATTTGTCGGATCAAAAATCACTCGATCAATGTCATGCAGCGGATCAGAAAATAGCGTGCGGCCCGTGTCGCCGGTCGCGAGGTCAATTGCGATAACTGAGCGCTTGTCCCTGTCGCCGTAGGTCGTTGCGGCAACATGCGTACCGCCATCGAGAAGTCCGTGAAACCGAATTACGCTCCCAGCGCCGCGGGGTTCATCGAACGAACGCAAGAGTTTAAAATCCGATTGACCGGCGTTCCTGATATAAAGTTCTCTTGTTTCTTCGGAAGTGTTGTAGTCCACCCGCAAAAAGGGCTCGCCGTTTTTGTTCGGCAGCCATTGCCGGGTTCCGTCATTTCCCTCCGCCACCAATTGTGTCCGACCGGTTTCCAGATTTGCCGTAAACGCCGAATACGCAATTTCGGTTTGGCCGCGAATGCGGGACGCACGATTGTTTGGATTGTATTTGCCTCGCGGTGAATATCGAGCGAACAAAGCTACGTTTTCGGCGCCTGGCTGCATCCCAATGAAACTGCCCGGATCAGAGATGATGAAATTTCCCTCGTTGCCGAAAAGCACTATGGCGTTTTGATCCTGCTTGGCGATCGAAACCCACCGGAAATATTCGATTGTCGTCATCCCATCGACAAGTTGCTCTTTTTCCGATTGCGAATACATCAGCAATAGGTAATCGTCATTGGCCCATTCGATGCTGCGGATATCCACATCCTCCAACCGCATTCCGCCAATTGTTTCAGAAAGATTCGCCAATGACCGGAAAACAACATAATTCGCGCCATCAACAATCT
Source organism: Pseudomonadota bacterium (assembly GCA_039818925.1). Classification (GTDB taxonomy): domain Bacteria; phylum Pseudomonadota; class Alphaproteobacteria; order Caulobacterales; family Parvularculaceae; genus Hyphococcus. Next base: position 14,440 of record JBCBSY010000005.1, read on the forward strand.
GGACCATCGCGACAGTTGTTCCGTCTGGAGAGATTTCCACGTCGGTTACTGCCGGCAGCGCGCCATAGACCGCCGGGTCCGCTTCGGACTGCGCCAGGCTCGCCGTTGAACTAAAAGTGCTGAAGATGATGGTGCAGATGAATGCACTAAAAAAACGATATGTCATGAAATCCCCTCGTCCCGAAAGCCAATCAACGCACATTAGCAAGCGACAGTTCAAGTAAAAACCGGAGGCGGGATAGGATCGCCATTCCGCCGCACCGGCAGTTGTTGCGTCGCGGCGAGCCTCATGCTAACCCCTCGCGAAATCTCGAACTGAGGGCTTGCGAGCAGTACGGCAACGCCTTCTTTTTGCATGTAATTTCAAAGCCTTAGACGCAGCCTTGCGGCGGCGTCGATTGAAGCAGGAGCGGATAGCGCCAGTGTCGACCAGCACCGTGTCAGCGAACCACGCCCCCGTCTCAGATGTCGCCGGCCGTTATGCGACCGCGCTTTTTGACCTCGCTGGCGACGCTGGGGTCATTGATGCGGTTGAGGATGAGCTGAAATCGCTCCAGGCGTCCATCTCGGGCGCGGCTGATTTTTCTGCGTTTCTCTACAGTCCGGTATATGACCGCGAGGCGCAGGTGAGCGCGATGACGGCGATTGCCGAGCGCGCCGGCGTCAGCGCTCTGACGGCGAATTTTCTCAAATTGATTGCAAGGAATCGACGGCTTTCCGAACTGGAAGGCATGATCCGCGCCTATCGTGCGCTGGCGGCCAGCCATCGCGGCGAAGTCGGCGCCGAGGCGATTACCGCCGCCCCGATGACCGACGACCAAGTGAAAGCCCTGCGGCTCGAAATTGAGCGCATGGTCGGCAAGGCGGTCAATCTCGA
>JBCBSY010000006.1:0-15247 GCA_039818925.1 Pseudomonadota bacterium
GCCGTCCGCAAGCATAACAACCTTATCACCTGCGCTCTGATCCTTCGCCCATGCATCCATCACGAATGCGTCGTTGACCGACATGCATACGATTTTGTCGACACCTTTTGCAGAGAAATCACCAGCCTTTTCAACAAAACCTGGCAGGTGCTTGGCTGAACAAGTTGGCGTGAACGCGCCGGGCACGGCGAACAGGGCGACTTTTCCTGAGCCCAGCAGGTCGCCGGTTTCAGCGGCTTGCGGCCCTTCGTTTGACGCCACCATGACCTTCACATTGGGGATCTTTTCACCGACGGAAATGCTCACAATCAATCTCCTTTTCCTTTGAATAGCGGCCTTTTAGGACGCCAACAGGCGAGCGTCCACCATGAAAAACGAAGTCTTGCAACCGGAAATCACGCCCCCTACCTTTGCGGTTATGGAAAAATCGGAAAAGCGTTCGGACCAGCCGTTTCAGGAAAATCTTGCAGGACAGATGCTGATCGCCATGCCAAATATGGGCGATCCGAGATTTGACCGGTCAGTGATTTTCATGTGCGCCCATGATGAAGAACACGCGATGGGCGTAATCGTCAATAAGCCGATTGACGATGTGGATTTGGCGGAACTGCTCGAGCAGCTTGAGATTGATCCCCAGGAAGACGCCGCGGACATGCCGGTGTTTTTCGGCGGGCCCGTGCAGACCGAACGCGGTCTTGTCCTGCATACGCTGGATTATAAATTGGAAAACACGCTGGCGCTCAACAAAGAGCTCGGGCTGACAGCAAGCCGCGATATTCTGATCGACATTGCCGGCGACGAACCAAAGCGACCGGCGCCGCGCCGGTTCTTATTGGCGATCGGGCACGCAGGCTGGGGCCCCGGTCAACTCGAAAAAGAAATCGCCATGAATTCCTGGGCGCATTGCGAACCCGACGAGGAAATGATTTTTAACGGCGCGGAAGACGCCTTGTGGAAACGCGCGCTGGAAAAACTTGGCGTCACCAGCGCAATGCTGTCGCCGGAATGGGCGGCGTCCCGTAACGAAGACCAGCCCTTAAATTAATACGCGCCTGGCGCGCTACCGCAAAGCGCGAGAGCCTCCCCAGAGCCGCCAGCGCCGGGACGACGACTTGCGTTCGTCGTCGGCTTCCTCAGCAAAGTCGATGTCGTCGTCATTTCTATCGTTTGCTGGCGTATCGTTCGCGGTTGTCTCAACGTCGTCTTTCTCATTCAGCGCCTTGCGTTCAGACAAATGTTCGCCGTTATTGGCGCTCCGCTTCTCAACCTCTTCAGGTTGCCCTTGGCCTGCCAGAACATGCTGATCCCCGGCTTTTTTTTCTTCGGAACGCAGGGGCTTAATTTTCTGGTCCGCAGCGGTCTCGGCGGCTTTCAATTTCTGTTCAGGCGCTTTGTCGGGCTCGGAAATGATTGGCTTTCCAAAAGTATACCCTTGACCAAAGGCGCATCCGATCTGACGCGCTTTCGTAGATGCAGCCTTTGATTCAACCCCTTCGACAATCACCTTCAGCCCCAGATCTTTGCCCAGCCCCGCGAGTGACCCTACGATCTTTGCCCCGTCGCCCCCGGATTCAAGATCGCCTGTGAAGGACTTGTCGATCTTGAGGTAGTCAAAGTCATACTTTCGCAAATTCGACAAGCAGGTGAACCCGGCGCCGAAGTCATCGAAAGCCAAAGCAACGCCGGAGGCTTTCAGCTTACGAAACACATCGGCGGCAAGAGAGGAATCGGAAACCGCGTCGGCTTCGGTCAGCTCAAGCACCAGCGCCCTTTTCGGCAGGTCGTATTTGGAAATGGCCTCGCGAACCGCTTCCAGGAACCCATCCTCGCGGATCTGTCCCCACGAAACATTCATGGCGACGAACAGGTCCTTGCGTTTTTCTTTTTTCAGCGCTTCGGATAAAAACGCCGCCGCCTGATCAAGCATTGTCGCCGCAAGGACGCCGCCCTGCCCGATTTTCTCCGCGGCGCGCACGAAGCGTTCCGGTCCTTCCTCAGCCCCGGCGTCCTGGCCGCGCCAGCGCGCTAACGCTTCATAGCCGGCGATCTTTTCGTTATCAAGCGTGACGATAGGCTGAAAAGCGGCGACGATATCGCCATTCGCAAGCGCGTCAGACAGTTTCGCGGTCATCGGATCAACACCGGATGGCACAATCGCCGCTTCCGTCGCCGCACGCAGTCGGGTTTCATTGACGCCGTTGTCCGCCGGACCGGCTTGCTCGACAAATGCAACAAGACGTTCGATGGCGCCGGTGTCCTCATCGGCGGCGCGCGCGCCGCGCAGTCGAATGAAACGTCCGTCAAAAAGTTTGAGACTGACATCAAAAGGACCGTCGATCGGGGTCAGCACTTCGGAGTCGAAGCGCGCAGCGTCATCCTGATGGATAAAAGTTTTCAATGCTTCCGGCGTAAAAGGCGCATCCGAGTCGGCGCCGAGCAGGCTCGGCAGCGACTCAGTCTGATCGACGGCGTCTTCACTCCAGTCCCACACGCCCACGCCAGAATAATCGAGCACCCGGGCAATTTGACTATCGAGAACAATCTCCGATCGTTCGCGCGAGGCGCTGTCGAAACGCCGATGGCGTCCGGGATCCTGGTGTGATGCCTGGACGCCGAAATCAGCGAGTGTCGGCCCGCTCCGCAGCGGCGCAGGCCCTGTTTCCGTCAGCGCCACAATACTCGCCGTCAAAACACCAAGCGTGAACAATCCATGAGAAGCGAAAGCAATCAAAGCGGAATCGGCGGCTCCAAAGAAACCGAGGAGCGGCGCCGCAGCCGCCATCAACACGCCGGGAAGCACCAGCCGTGCGCCGCCGTCACCACGCAAAGCTTGCGTCGCCGACAATACGACCGCGAAACCGCCGAGGCCGATCAACGCCCAGCGCATCAGCGGGGCAAGATCAACACGATCGAAGAAATTTATGACGCCCATACCAGCGATCACCAGCGCTGCGGTGAACATCACCCCGCCGAGAATCGGATTGTAACGGGCCGCGCCAATTGAGGCTGAGAGGAAGACGATAGCCGCCGCCGCAAAAAGCGCCTGCATCATCACAACGACTTCGGAGGACAGGGGCGAGAAAAAGCCGAGCCACGACAATTCCAAGGCGCCGGCGCCGAGCACCATCAACAGCGCGCAAACCGCAAGACCGCTCCGCCGGATCGCGGCGTAACCAGCGAGAAACGCAATCGCAACGATAAAGGCGCCCGCCAGGGCGCCACGTATCAATTCCGCCTGAGCCAGACCTGCAAAGCCCTCAGACACGCCAAAAACACCTACTGCAATCATTCTGCCCCGTAACCCCTCAACTCTTCTTCACATCGGCCAGCAAAGCAGCCGATTGAGCGGTCCCCATTATCCGGCCAAAAGGCCAACCCTGCGCCGTCTCGACAACAGCGCAACACCCAATCCTATCTTCACGCGGCTGTGACTTTATCGCAAGGGGCAGAGCCCTGCGCAGAAGGGATTTTTCTCACAACTCATCGCAATTTTTCGGCGTCGCCGCCGAGCGCGCTGCCTCGCGATAATCTGCGGCGATCCGCGCGAAAATAAGGTGATCCCGCCACTGCCCATTGATCTTGAGATAATCGCGCGCCAGCCCTTCATGCTGAAAACCACAGCGCTGGAGTAATTGCTGCGATGCCGCATTTTCTGGCTGACAAGCGGCGACGACGCGATTGAGCCCAATTCTTTCAAAGGCATGAGCCAGCATCGCCTGGACTGACGCCGCGCCGAACCCTTGTCGAATGAAGGGCGCTCCGACCCAGTAACCAAGAAGCGCCGACCGCGCCGCGCCATAACGGATATTGGTCAGCGTCACGCCGCCGATGAGCGACGAGTCGCTGGCGCGATAAGATAACAGGTAGAGCCCGCCGCCTCGGCGCATCTCGGCGCTTTGCGTCTTCAACCGACGTTTAAAAGCTTGGCGGCTCAACCGGCCTGCCCGCCAGTTATCTTCCCACTGAATGAGATGTTCGCGGCTCGCCTCGCGCAAGTCTCGCCATTCTTCAAAATCCGACGCCGCCGCGGACCGGAGGATCACCGGATCATGGACAAGCACAGGGTCAAAAGAACCGCCTGGCGGCGAAAATGAAAAGAACATGGGCGCTTTACAATTTTAGCCAACGTTAGATCGATTGACCGATTACAGCCTCAACTTTCGCGGCGTCACAAGGGCCGACAATTGAAATCGCCGCCGGGCCGGACAGCGCCCTGGCGGCGCAACGCTCCAGATCTTCAACCGTCACCGCGTCGATCCGGCTTAATATTTCATCGGCGCTCAACAATGCGCCATAAACGAACAACTGCCCCGCTGCCGCCTCAATGCGGTTTGCCGGGCTCTCAAGGCCCATCATCAAAGACGAGCGCAGGAGCGCCTTGCCGCGCACAATTTCCTGCTCATCCAATGTGTTGAGGCTCGCCTGCATTTCCTCGCGGATTATCTTCGCGGTCTCCGGGATATTGTCCGCCTCTGCATTCACATACGCCCCCAGTAACCCAGCGCCCTGATAACCATCGGCGAAGGCATATACTGAATAAGCCAGCCCGCGCTCTTCCCTGATTTTCTGAAACAGCCTCGACGACATGCCGCCGCCCAGAACATCCGCATAAAGACGGGCGGCGAAAAAGTCCTCATGTTCGGAGGCAACGCCGGGGAACGCAAGCGCCAGGTGCGTTTGCTCAAGATCGCGGCCTTCGTGGCGAACGCCGCCCCTGAACTGGGCTGGCGAACGCACGAGCTTATCCTCGGAGGATGGGAATCTTCCAAAGCTGCGTTCCGCGAGATCAAACAGCGCGGCGGCGTCAAGCGCGCCGGAGGCTGCGACAATCATGTCCTTTGGCTGATAGCAGCGTTTCATGAATCCGATGAGATGCGCGGCGGACTGTGACCGCACAGTTTCAGGCGTCCCGAGAATAGTGCGCCCCAACGGATGATCCCCCCATGCCGCCTCACTCAGCTTTTCAAATACGACGTCATCCGGCGTATCGGCTGCTTCGCCAATTTCCTGAACGACCACTTCGCGCTCTTTGGTCAACTCATGTTCATCAAAGAGCGGCTGGATAAAGATGTCGGCAAGAAGGTTCGCCGCAAGCGAAAGATCATCTTTCAGCACCCGCGCGTAATATCCTGTCCGTTGCTGACTGGTTGACGCATTCAGATAGCCGCCCACCGTTTCGATTTCTTCAGCGATCATGCGGGCGCTGCGCGTTGTCGTTCCTTTGAACGCCATATGCTCAAGCAAATGCGCGGCGCCGTGTTCGCTTGGAGTCTCATCAACAGAACCGGCGCTCACAAAGACGCCGAAGGCAACGGTCTCCAGTCCCGGCATCGGATCGGCGACAACGCGAAGCCCGTTCGAGAGTGTCTCAACCCGCCCCATCAGCGCCCACCAAAAGCATCGTGGATGGCGGCCTTGATCGCCGCCGGGTTCGCAGGCGTGCGCTCCATGGCCTCAGGCCGGTCGAAGAGGTCCGCATAAACTTCGGGCAGCGCTGGTGTTATCCCTGTCGCCTTTTTTACGGCGTCGGGAAATTTCGCCGGATGGGCTGTAGACAGGGTGACGATCTTCCCAACAAGCGCGCCTGCTTCCCGCAAGCGGAGCGCCGCGGCGCGCCCGACGGCGGTATGCGGGTCAATCAGTTCGCCTTCCGCATTTTCATGGCGGGCGATTTCCTGAAGCGTCTCCTCGCCGGACACCGCGCAAGACACAAAGTCCTGGCGGATACTGGCTTGAGTCTCTGGATCAATTTGGAGCCCTTTCTCGCGGCCAAATGTCTCCATTGCCTTACGAGTCGCTGACGCGTCGCGGTCCATCGCCTCGAACAACAAGCGTTCGAAGTTACTTGCGACCTGAATGTCCATCGACGGTGATGCGGTCGCACGCACGGTCGCCGGCGCATAGTCGCCTTCTGAAATGGCCCGGTGCAAAATGTCGTTGGCGTTCGCAGCCACGCCCAGCCTTGCGATCGGCAGGCCCATTTGCTTGGCGGCGTAGCCTGCAAACACATCTCCGAAATTCCCCGTTGGGACAACGAAGCTCACGGCTTCATCTTGTTCAGCGATGCGCGCCCAGGCGGTGAAATAGTAAACAGTTTGCGCTGCGAGCCGCGCCCAGTTGATCGAATTGACGCCGCTTAAACCGACCTTTGCAACAAAACCTTCATCCGCAAAGAGCGTTTTCACAATCGCCTGACAATCGTCAAACGAACCCTCAACCGCAATATTGAGGACGTTAGGCGCAATGACCGAGGTCATCATCCGGCGCTGCACTTCACTCACGCGGCCTTCCGGGTGCAGAACAACGACATTGACCCGTGAGCAATGGCGCAGCGCCTCTATCGCTGCGGATCCGGTATCGCCTGACGTCGCCGCGATGATAGTGACCGTCGCATCCCGCCGTTCAAGCGCCGCATCAAACAGCTGGCCAAGAATCTGCATGGCGAAGTCTTTGAAGGCGAGTGTGGGACCATGAAAAAGTTCGAGAATGTAGTCCTGCTCGCCAATTTGAGTGAGCGGGGCCACCGCGTCATCGCGAAACCCTGAATAGGCTGTACGCGCCATGGCCCGGAGATTTGCTTTGTCAAAACTCTCGCCAGCGAACCGGGAAAGTATTTCCGCCGCCGCCTCGGCATAGGGCATGGACGCAATTTCATGGGCTTCATCGCGAGAGAGTTTCGGCCATGTCGCCGGCATGTAAAGACCGCCATCGGGCGCAAGCCCGGCGAGCAACGCGCTCTCAAAATCGACAGCGGGCGCCCCTCCGCGTGTAGAGATGTATTTCATCGGGCTGTCTTCGCTTATTCAGCGCCGTTGGGCAAATCGCAAAGCAGGAATTTCTGCTCGTAGAGCGCGCCAATCAGCAACTTGTCTTCGACGCGCGCCGCCACCGTCGCTGCTGACTGCTCGTCGCCCTCGTTGCGATAAATGGTGCTTGTCCGCCCCTCGGATGTAACCTTGATCACGGCGGAAGGAGCGATGGCGTTCAGATCTTTGTGCAAACGCGGCACGAGCAAAGGCTTTGGCAAGGCGCCAACCCAGAGCGCGCCGTCCTCGTCCATGTTGATATTGTCCGGCGCCGCCTCAAGATCGATTGCGCCGGAAAGCATCAGCGCGCCGCTCGATGGGTCACGCTCAAAAACCTTGACGGCGTTGCCTGCTGTCTCAGCAACATAAAGACGCCCGCCGTCAGGCGACAAGGCCAGTCCATTTGCAAACCGCAACCCTTCCGCCGCGAGGCGCCAGACATCGCCATCTACGAAAAAGACATCGCCCGACCCGATGCGCATCAGGAAATGCAGGTCCGCGATCAGCGAGTTCCTTCCCGCCCGCACATCATTGGTGACGTAGAATTGGCGCGGACCGACTGCGACCACGTTGTTCGGGCTCGTCAACCGGCGTTCGACAAAGCTTTCCAGATGCGTGAGGACGCCGTCCTCAGCCACATCAAAAACCTCAACCGCCGGCGTCGCTTCATTGATGACAAACAGCCGGCGCACTTCGCCGTCGTCATAGTAGTCAAGCCCGAGCGGTTTAAACGCTTCGGGCGCGCCGTTCGTTCGATCGCGCCAGGCTGCTGTGGATAAGGGATCGGAAACGTCAAAAACGTGGATCGCGCCGCGAGCGGCTTTGTCTCGCCGATCCAGGGACGAAATGAAAGCAAGACCTGACTTTGCGTCAATCTTGATGTCCTCCGGGCCGACAATGCCTGTGACTGTGGCGCAGCGATTGAGTGCAACCGGTTCCACGACCGAAAAATGGTTAAAGGACTGAAGCCTGATCCCGGCGCCGGCAACCAGAAGCAGGAGCAGCGCTAGCAGAAACAACCAAAATCGCATGGGATGCTGGATCTCAAAAACTAAAACAATCGGGATCAGAAACCTGACAAAGAGACGATACCACCGGCGCGATGGCGCGGCTAGGTCGCCTTTTTTGACGAATAGGCTTGCACCCGATGGGCGGCTTGCGTATATGCCCCGTTTCTATCCAAAAATAGCCCAAAGCGACTCCCCGAAGGACCGCCGCCATGAAAAAAGATATTCATCCCGATTACCACACCATCAAGGTTGTGATGACCGATGGCACGTCCTTTGAAACCCGCTCTACCTATGCAGAGCCGGGCGCGACGCTGAACCTTGATATCGATCCGCTTAGCCACCCGGCCTGGACTGGCGGGCCGCAGAAACTTGGCGAACGCGGCAGGGTTTCCAAATTTAACCAGAAGTTTGGCTCGTTCGGGCTGAAGAAGTAAGCGCTTTCGCGCCTGACTTCAAAAACAAGCTTGCAAATTGAAGTGTGGACTGCGGAGTTAGCCGCGGCGGAAGGCCTGCATCAGGGTGCGCTGCTGCGCAGCGGCGTCATTCTTGGAGTCGGGATCCGGCTTTGAGACGAATAGCTCCCCGTCGAGACGGTTGATCCGGCTGTAAAGCTGATGCGCCGCATCGATCAGGCCGACAAGTCGCTCCGGCAATCCGTCCGTGTTGAACTTCACCGACGCCGCCTCGGATGGCGTCAGGCGATATTTCGCGTCGCTGGCTTCGCCGAGCCTCATTTCCCCTTCGCGCACAGCGCGCAGAACCAGCAGCCATGAGGCAATCTGCATCAGCTGGGTGGTCAGGCGCATCGATGCGCCCGCATAGGCAAGCGCCGTGTCGCGCGCCAGTCGCTTCGACGCGTCGCGCCCCTCCCCGTCGAGATAGTTCGCCGTCTCTTCAACAAGCGCCATCCCCTCGCGGAAGGTCCGAGCAAAAAGCTCGGACTGCACGAAACTTTCCGCGCCGCCTACATCTCCGTCACTGGCGTCTTCGATGCCCATGAATCTCATTCTTCCGCTTCCTCTAAGATGCCGCCCCCCAGAGCAGCTGACAAGCCGGACCTGGCTTGCGTTCGCCGTTTTGCCCCGTCATGACCAAAAGAACGAGAGCAACGCCATGATGTGAGCAATGCCCATGCCAGCAACCAGAACGGGAAAATCGCGTGAACCCTACGTTCTTGGGGTGGACGGATGTCGCGCTGGATGGGCCGTGACGCGTCTTAACCTTTACGACAATGCCTGCAGCGGCTTTGTCGTGGGCAGCTTCGACCAACTATTTGGCGATGCCCAAGATGCCGCAATGATCATCGTCGACATGCCGATCGGTCTTGCTGATGCGGGAAAGCGCGCATGCGAAACCAAGGCGCGCGAACTGTTAAGACCGCACCGGCACGCAAGCGTGTTTTCATCCCCGCGCCGGCCAATGCTTGACTTCGACACGTATGAGGATGCGAACGCATGGGGCAAGGCGCAAGGCCCCGGCGGCGGACTTTCGAAACAAGCCTGGATGATAACGCCGAAGATTCGTGAGATCGACCGGACGATAATGCCGGCGGACCAGAAACGTCTCGGCGAAGGTCATCCGGAAGTGGCGTTCCATCGCCTTAACAACGGCGCGCCCTGCGTCCACCCAAAGCGCACGGAAGACGGACAGCGGGAAAGACGGAAGCTGTTATTTGCAGCCGGACTGACAAGTGCCGACGCACTTTATGAAACCCTGCGCCATGAGGTCGGCCGAAAAAATATTGGGCGCGACGATGTCTTTGATGCCTGTGCGCTGGCTCTGACGGCGAAAGCCCGGCTCGATGGCGCTGCGATCCGGCTGACGGACGGCGCGCGCGACGCGCGCGGACTTGTCATGGAAATATGGGGCTAGCGCCAAAGGCGGCGCTATTGACCGGTTTCAAGCCGGCGATAGACGATCGCCTGCAGCGACATCTGTACGCCGATGACGAACACCTGATAGGCAAGGCCAACCGCAACCGAAAATAATCCGAACAGACCGGAAATCAGCGCCAACGCCCCGCCGCCGCCAAGGCCGGCCATCACCTCAAGAAAACTCATCACCAACATATAAACGAAGGCGACAACGAGCATGGCGAGGATGAACAGAACGTAAAGCCCAAAGATCAACCAGAAATAGCCCGTTGTCATCCGGAACGCGCCAAACAAAAACAAGCGGTTTTTGGCCGCCGATCCAGGCAGGAACGGCGCCAGCTTTATATTCAGGTAAATTAACACTGGCGCCGCGACGATCACGCCCAGAAAAGCCGCGCCAATCGGCGCCATCTGCTCAATTTGCGCCTGCGTCGGTTGAAACGCCGGATCGTTCGACGCTGCCGAAACGAGAGAGACAAAATTTGACCCCGCGTTAAAAACGTCGCCCAGGCCGAAGCCATTCAGCGCCAACATGAGGATGACGGCGACAAACGACACCGCCAGCGACAGCGACGACAGGATCAATTGCCCCCAAAAGACCCGCTGAGCCGGACCGTCAAATCTGAGCTGCGCAAATCCGGGCCGTTCTTCGCCAAGCGCAACCAAACGATAGATCGAAGCCATCGGCCCGCTGAAAATCGCCAGCGAAAGAACGCCGCCAGCCAGGCCGATCAACACGGCCAAGCCCGGCGGCGCCTTTAACAACCTGGACAGGTCGCCAGTCGATTCCGAATCGCTCGCGGCCTCAACCGCCTGCATATCGAGGACAAGATATCCCACGCCATAGGCAACCAGCATCGACAGGACAATCGGCAGCCATGCGAACCGGAACACCGTGGTCCATCGTTGATAACCAAACTGGAACGCTTCATTTAGAACGTCGCCAATTTGTACGCGGTCCGACATCAGTGCGGCTCCACTTCTTTAATGTGCGGCTTCACTCTCTCGATAGAGCCGACCATAGAGCCCTGCCGCCACGCCAAAGGAAAAGAACGACCAAATTACATTTACAATGACTTTGACGATATTCCAGACCCAGATGAACATTGGCTGCACCCAGCTTGCCGCCTCGCCGCTGTTGACCAGCTTCCTGGAAACGGCGGTCGCTTCATAAAGAACAGCGATCACCATCGGAAAAACAATTTGCAAAAGCAGAAGATTCAATACGAGCACCTGAATGATGACGAGAAATGCAGTTAGAAATGTTACAATCACCCAAAGCCGAATAATGTCCCAGCCGCGAGTTACTGCGAGCATATTCCCGGGCGCAAGAGATTTCCTGCAAACCGCCACGCCCGGATAAGGGAACAATCTGAGGCTCAAATAATTCATCACGAAGAACGAGGCGACACCAAAAAATACAAGCCTCCCGGCTGGCGAGTTCAGCAGAAAGTCGAGGCCTTCAAGAAACCCGCTCATATCGAGGCGCACAAATCTTCCCAGTGCGCCCAACACGCCCAGAAATGTTGTGTTGCTGCGGAACTCGTTCAGAACAATCTCAGAAAAGAGAAAATAGGCGATTAGCATTGATGCGGCCGCCACGACAAACGTGGTGACCGCCCGCATGACTGTACGGCCGAAAGCTGACGCTCCCGGCCGGTTCTGCGGCGCGAAGTGAAAAAATAACAACAGCCAGAACAAAATGGCGACGGGCGCAGCGCCGGAAAGGGGGATCGCGCGTTCGTAAATCCAGTTTCGCCCCTGGGCGGCTATTTCATCCGCAGCTGTAGTGATCTCAATCGTATGCAGACTGTTCGGATCGGGAAAAGTCGCCATCGTTTGGGAGAGCGCCGCGACGATGTATTTCAACGTATAATACGACGCTGCTGCGACGGGCCCGAAAACAAGGACCGCAACAAACAACGCGCCGAATATGCTGGAAACAACAAACCGAACCTGATCAGGACCAAACGGGGCGCGGATCAAGCCCGGCGCAGGTTTTTCACCTAAACCGGCGTAACGGATCAACGGCGCCATGAACGATGCCGTCAATAATGTTTGTGCGGCGATGCTGGCGATGGTGATCGTCCACATCGCGTCTGGATTGCTCTGAAAACCCTGCGTAGCGCTTTGCACTGCGCGCTGCTGGGCTTGAATGAAGTCGGGAACCTCCTGGAAGGTGATCAGCCGCCCTTCGATCACCGACAGCATCGCAAACACGGCCGCCATGGTCGTGACCATCGACAACAACAACGGCAACCACGCGATCCTGGCGATCGTTTCCATTCGGCGTCCGCCGAAATGGAGCGCCTCTCCCACGACCGGAAAAATACGCAATCCCATCAAAGCCCCTCAACTCTAGCCCTCAACGCCGTCTTGAGGCAGCGCTTGATGTCAGATTAGCCGGTATGGCGATCCTTTGCCACTGCCTGATCCTGCGAGGCAATGATTTTGACCGCGCCCCCCGCGCTTACCCGTTTCGAGGATATTGCACTGCGCGTCAGCTGCGCTAGAAGCGCACTCATGTCGAAGACCAAGGTTATTCATATTATCGGGGCGGGCCTGGCCGGATCGGAAGCAGCCTGGCAGGCCGCACAGCATGGCGCGCAGGTTGTGCTTCATGAGATGCGGCCGCAGACCGGAACCGAAGCCCATCAAACCGCCGGGTTTGCCGAGCTGGTTTGCTCAAACTCCTTTCGGTCCGACGATGCGACCTCAAACGCTGTCGGCGTTCTACACGAGGAAATGCGCCGGGCGGGATCCTTGATCATGCGCGAGGCCGACGCCAGCAAGGTGCCGGCCGGCGGCGCGCTCGCTGTTGATCGCGATGCTTTTTCGCAAGGCGTGACAGCGGCGATTGAACAGTCCCCCAATATTGAAATCCAGCGTGAACGCTTGGACGCAATGCCGCCTGATAACTGGAACAATGTCATCATCGCCACTGGCCCTTTGACGGCGGCGCCGCTTGCGCAAGCAATCCGCGCGGAAACCGGTGAGGAAGCCCTGGCGTTCTTCGATGCGATCGCGCCAATCGCTTACAAAGATACGATCAATTTCGACATCGCATGGATGCAGTCGCGTTACGATAAAAAGGGACCGCATGCTCAGGAGACCGGTGGCGACGGCGCTGACTACATCAATTGTCCTTTGGACGAAGATCAGTATACCGCGTTTTTAAACGCGATCCTCACAGGAGAAAAGACCGAATTCAAAGAGTGGGAAAAGTCGACGCCTTACTTTGAAGGATGCCTCCCGATCGAAGTCATGGCCGAGCGTGGACCCGACACTTTGCGATATGGCCCGATGAAGCCGGTCGGCCTGACAGACCCGCGGACTGGAAAACGACCCTATGCTGTCGTCCAGTTGCGTCAGGACAATGCACTGGGCACGCTTTACAACATGGTCGGATTTCAAACGAAACTGAAATACGGCGCGCAAAAGGACGTGCTGCGCATGATCCCTGGGCTTGAAAACGCCGAGTTTGCGCGCCTTGGCGGCATCCACCGCAACACATTTTTGAATTCTCCGAAGCTTATCGACAAAACACTGAGGCTAAAAGCGCGCCCAGCCATACGGTTCGCCGGGCAAATTACAGGCGTCGAGGGTTATCTTGAGAGCGCTGCAATCGGGCTCCTTGCCGGCCGATTCGCAGCTGCCGACCTGCAAGGCGAAAGCCTGCAGACGCCGCCGGCGACAACGGCGCTGGGGTCTTTGCTCGGCCATATCACCGGCGGTCATCTCTCTGACAACGCGAAAAAGACGTTCCAGCCGATGAACATCAATTTCGGGCTGTTTCCCGCTATCGAAACGCCTCGCATTGACGCTGAAGGCCGGCGCCTGAAAGGCAAGGAAAAAGGTTTCGCCCGCAAGCGGGCGCTCGCCACACGGGCGCTTGCCGATCTCCAAGACTGGCTTAATGCTCGACCGTTAGCCGCTGAATAACAAAGAATTTTTGAGAATTGAGACGAGTGGGCCGCGACAGGTTGCCCTGCCGCGACCCCCCCGACGTGCAGCAGGGGGAGAACACCGCACAGCCGGGAAACTGGAACGTCTATCTTTGCAGCCGAATTTGGTTGCTTGTCTAGTACGTCAAAACCTGTTTAGGTCATATGACCTAATCCAAACGGCCATTTAGGGGGGACAAATGGCGCCGTCAACTCAGCAGAGCAAAAAAAGTGCAGCGAACGGCGAAGAGCATTTGTCGCCGCCAGATCCCGAGACGGAAAAAGCGCTGAATGCGATTCTATCGCATTTGCACGAATTGCGCGGAGAACGTCCGACCCGGCAACTGGGCGACACGAAAAACCACAGAACACGCAATACAATCGAGAAGATTTTAAATGCAGCGCAGCTGGTCTTCACGAAAAACGGTCATGCGGGCCTTTCCTTACGCAAAGTCGCAGAAGAAGCAGGTATCGCCGTCGGCAATCTCACTTATCACTTTCCCACCAAAAACGCCTTGCTGGACGCGATGATGCGCGAAGCGTTGGCGGATTACGTGGAAGCGCATCTTGCGCAATTCAAACCGGAAACGGACACGCCGCTCGAGATTCTGTTGAATGTCGTAGAATTTTACGTACGCAACGCGCGCGACAGTCACCAGTTTTTTTATCAGCTATGGGGTTTTGCCGGCTCCAGCGAAGAAGCGCGCGCCATGGTGCGCGAACTTTATCGCCCCATTGGCCGGTTTATTTATTATCTCGTGCGCGCGGCCAATCCAAAGCTTGATGACACGGCGGTGCGCCAGGCGGTATTACAGATTTTCAGCCTCGAGGAAGGATATAAGCTGTTTATCGGGATGGGGCCGGATGACTCATCCGCAATCCAGTCCGCAGAGAATGACATTCGCATCCTGACGAAAAAGATCATCTTTACCGAAAGCAGCGCCGCGCCGAGGTGAGCGCGACTACGGCGCCGGTGCCGGTTTGTAATATTTATGCGTGAACCGATCACTTTCGCCAATATCGAGAAACTCCCGCCGCTGCGGCGTTAAGGGGAGCGAGCCGGCGAGCGTCGGCGGCAAGGACCAGACGCCCCGCGGGTGATCCTTGTCGTCCTTCGGGTTTCGATTGTGATCGGATGCGGCGAGGATGTTGAAACCTGCCCGTTTCGCCAGCATGAAGAAATGGCTTTCATTGACATAGCCGTTTTCTCCATCCGGATCCTGTGCGACGCTTTCGTCGCCGGCGTGATCGACAATGCATAAAACGCCGCCGGGTTTCAGCATATCGAACACCGCATCCACATGTCGTTGCGCCGGAGTGTCGTAAATCATGAATCCATGAGCGCGAAAAACAAACACCATATCCGCCTCACCATATGGAACATCGTCCACCCGGTCTGGAAAAGCGCTGCGGCTGGCGACCGGCACATAGCGGCCACCGCCTTCTTCGATCAGTGGCGAAAGAATGCGCCGATACCAGGCGCCCTGTCCGCCGGGCCAGATTTCAACCACCGTCATGTCCGGTTCGACCCCGCAAAAGGTCAGGGTCTCAAGCGGGCGCCGGTACTGATCCCGCTCTTTTTGCCGCGCCGGGCGCTCGCTGGACGCGATCAG
>JBCBSY010000007.1:0-15148 GCA_039818925.1 Pseudomonadota bacterium
ATGCTGTTCGAGGGCGACGACGACGAGATCGATCTGGAGGCGGACGACCACCAGGAATTTGATCAGTGGCGCTGGGGCGAACTGGAGGAGGCGCCTGACCTGATCGTCCCGTTTAAGCGCAAAACCTACGAAGAAATTGTCTCAGGGTTAGCGCCGTTGCGCGATTATTTGCGTCAGACAGCGCTGTCGTCAGCCAAATCGTAAATCACTTCATTTCGGCGCAAGAAGAACGGCGTGAACGGCCCGTTATAATAGGCGAAGGTTGCGGGGCCTGCCGGCGTCAAACCCTGCTCGTCCATATAGGCCCTTAGTCTATCACGGTGTTTGTTCATATTTTCATCCGTCATCCGCCCCGAAAAACGGATAGCAATCTTTTTTCGGGGCTCGGTCTCACGAATGACGATTCGCGGGTCTGTTGGTTTCGGCAGTGTCGCAAGGGTGTACTTGGACGGCATCATGAAGGCGACCGTCCAGCCGCCGCTTTCGGCTGGTTCCTGCGTCACCGGCGCCGTCATCGCGATTTTCTCCGCGCGCGCCTGGGTGACCGGCGCTGTCATGGCGATTTCTTCTTGTGGCGTGTTTTCTCCGAAAATAAACGCTGCAAGAATTCGAAAGGCCTGGTTCGCAGCCTCGTTACGGTTGCCCGTAACGACGACTTCTGCGAGCAACAGCGGGGGATAGGCGCGGATTTCGATATTGTCCGCAGCCGTTTCCAGCACTTGATAGTCGGGCGTTTCTTCAGCGGCCATGGCACGGGTCCCTAAGGCAAGAGCGGTGAGACAGCCGACAAGCGCAACCGCAAGCACATTGCGAAATAAAAATTGGATTGAGCGAACGCCTGACGCCATATGTTTTCACCTTCGCCGAGATGTAAAACTGTTTGAATGTCTCAACTGCAATACGCGCCTGACTTTCTATTGGATCGCCTGCTTTATCGGGACGGGCTGATGCTGATTGTTGACAAACCAGCAGGCTTGCCAGTGCACGCAGGCCCCGGCGGCGGCGAAAATCTTGAAGATTATTTTGATGCATTGCGATTTGGTCTGCCGCGCCCGCCTGCATTGGCCCATCGGCTGGACCGCGACACCTCCGGCTGCCTTGTCCTGGGACGTCATCCAAAAGCGCTGCGCAAGCTGCACCGGCTCTTTTCAGAAGGACGCGTGGAAAAAATATATTGGGCGATTACCCGGGGCATGCCTGAAAAGCTGTCCGGAACCATTTCGGCGCCTTTGAAAAAACAATCGCGCGGCGGCGGCTGGCGCGTTGTCGTTGACGACACCGGGCAGGCCGCTGTCACGACCTATCGGGTGTTGGCGCGCAAAGACGGGTATTCGTTCATTGAGGCGAAGCCAAAAACCGGGCGCACACATCAGATCCGCGTTCATCTGGCGTCCCTGGGCGCGCCAATTCAAGGAGACCCTCAGTATGGCGATCTTTCCGTCGAAGATCGTACGCTGCCCATGATGCTTCATGCGCGGCGCATTGCGGTGCCGATCTCGAAAAACAAGGAGCCGGTTGTGGTGGAAGCGCCGCCGCCGCCAGCGTTTAAACAGAGATTAAACATCTTTGGCGCAGCTTTAAAAAATATCGATTTGGACTGAGCCATGCAGGGCAATGCGCAGGATTTGAAAATCGCAGAGCTGTGGCGATCCGCGGCGGGATTCGGCGGGCCGGTTTTCGCCGCCATCATCCTTGCGAGCCTCATTTTCTGTTTTGCGCTGTTTGCGTTGCGGGCGGACAAAATATTCGCCTTGCCGGGCGCCATATCGCAGGCAAGCGCGGAAGACCTGGTTGCGTTCTGGCGGGCCTCATCCATGGCGCTATCCGGCGAGGCGGCGGCTGCCTATGATCGGCTGGTGTTCCAGGCGCCCCTGGCGGCGCCCAACGACAATCTGATCTGGTGGAATCCGCCGCATGCATTCTTGATGATCTGGCCGTTGGCGCTCTTGCCTTATGGCGCTGCGAAACTTCTGTGGCTGGGCGCCAGCATTGCGGCGCTTGCCTGGATCGTTCGGCTGGCGCAGCCGACGCCGTTCAAACTCGTTGCAATCTTGCTGTCTCCTGCCGCCTTCGCCTCTTTGCTGGTGCTTCAGACCGGGCCCTTTTTCGCGCTTGGTCTTCTCACGGCATTCCTGATGGCGGATCGGCGGCCGCTTTTGAGCGGTTTGCTGCTCGCGGTCCTGACGGTGAAACCGCAATATGGATTGATGGCGCCAATTTTTCTCGCGGCGATCGGCGCATGGCGCGCGTTCGGCGCCGCCGTCATTTTTACCCTAGCGCTCAGTTTTATGTCCGCCATGATTTTCGGGGTTGAGGTCTGGCGTCAGTTCTTTGCGGTTCCGGTCGCTGATTACGCGGCGGCGGGTCTGCATCGGGACATGGTGTCGATCAGTCACAGCTTGCAAAAAGCCGGGCTTTCACAATCTGTCGCCCTCACGATGCATGTCGGCGTCGCGACCGCTGCTGCCGGGCTTGTTTGGGTGGCGGCGCGACGGGCGCCCCGGGACGCGGCGATTGGACTTGCCTTGCTGGCGTCAGCGCTCGCAGCGCCGGTCATCTGGATCTATGACTGGCCGCTGGTCGCCGCGGGAATTTTCATGCTGACGCGCAGCGCGAGCCCAATGCCGATCAGCATACAGATCATCATGGGGCTGGCATGGCTTGGGCCGCTTTATTCGCTAGGTTTTGGAACCATGGCCAGCTCATTGGCTGCACCGGCTCTACTCGCGCTATTGGCCGCCGGGGCGGGATGGCGCATCGTGTCCTCCTCGCCCTAGGGCGCCTGAAAAGCTTATTCAGCCGCTTTCGCCAGCGCCGGGCTGCTCAAAACGTCGGCGATGCGTTCGGCCAGACGGCGCGCCACATCCGACTTTGACATCTCCGGCCAGGCTTCGTCGCCCTTTTCAGTGATCAAGATGACCGAATTGCGGGGCCCGCCCATGGCGCACTGGGCGCCGGGCGACACATCATTGGCGACAATCCAGTCGCAACCCTTGCGATTGCGTTTGGCTTCCGCATGCCCCAGCACGTCATCGGTTTCCGCCGCAAATCCAACGACCAGCTGAGGGCGTCCATCTTTCATTTGTGATAAGGTTTTCAAAATATCAGGGTTTTCCGTAAGCGGAATATCTGTAAGGCCGCCGCGTTCTTTCTTGATTTTATGGCTGGTTTCAATGGCCGGACGGTAGTCGGCGACCGCAGCGCAGCAAACCGCACAATCAAAGGGAAGCGCTGCCTCGCTTTCGGTCATCATCTCGCGCGCCGTCTGGACGTGAACTGTTTTTAGACCAGCCGGGATGGGTTCGTGGGTCGGCCCGGTGACGAGCGTCACGTCGGCCCCGAGATTACGAAGGGCTTCAGCAATCGCGTACCCTTGTTTGCCGGATGACCG
Source organism: Pseudomonadota bacterium (assembly GCA_039818925.1). Classification (GTDB taxonomy): domain Bacteria; phylum Pseudomonadota; class Alphaproteobacteria; order Caulobacterales; family Parvularculaceae; genus Hyphococcus. The sequence goes on from JBCBSY010000007.1 coordinate 3,392, forward strand.
ATTGGCGATAAACCGAACGGGATCAATTGGTTCAACGGTCGGCCCGGCGGTCACAAGCACATGCTTTCCCGCCAGCGGGCCGTGTCTGTCTTTGAGGAAGAACGCTTCGATAGCGTCAGCGATGTTTACAGGCTCCGCCATCCGTCCCGGCCCATACTCGCCGCAGGCCATGTCGCCCTCATCCGGTCCGACAATCATTGCGCCGTCGGCTTTCAATGTCGCCAGATTGCGCTGCGTTGCGTTGTGGTCCCACATGCGCACATTCATCGCAGGCGCGAACATGACCGGCTTGTCGGTAGCAAGAAGCGCTGTTGACGCCAGGTCATTGGCGAGTCCATTCGCCGCCTTCGCCATCAGATCGGCAGTCGCTGGCGCGACAACCACAAGATCGGCCGAACGGGACAGTTCGATATGTCCCATCTCCGACTCGTCCGTAAGATCGAAAAGGTCGGTGAAACATTTTTCGCCGGTTAGCGACCCAACGGACAGGGGCGTGATAAACTCGGCGCCGGCGCGCGTCAGGATCGCGCGTGTTTTGACGCCCCGCCGCGCCAATTCGCGGATCAGTTCCAGGCTTTTATAGGCTGCGATCCCGCCGCCAATGATGAGAAGAATGCGTCTGTCGTCCATAAGCCTTTAAATAAGGCCCTGGCCCATGAAAGTCACGCGATCTGCTCAATGCGGGCCTGTTCACAAAGCGGATAGGCGTCAAGAAAGGGCTGCAGCGCCGCCTTCATTTCTGAAAAGGAAGTGCCATAGCAAAACAGTGCGGTTTCCCGCTCGCCTTCCCAATATCCGCGAAACGCCCCCCTGCTGCCAAGAAGCCGGTCAAATTCGTCAATGACGTGATTAACGTCGCACTCACGATAGACTTCATCGGCAAGGTCGGTTCCGTTCAAATAGACCGCAAGACCTTCGGCAATCCCGAATGGAAATTCCCGGCCGCTCTCCTCAACAATCAGCCGCGAACCTTTTGGCGCGCCGAGATCGTTCAGGCGCTGGATAATAGCGGCGAGCGTTTCTTCGCTCGCTTCGTGAACGCAAATTTCAAGATCGCAGAACTCGATGCCGCAAGGGGCGTCGGTCAGCTGCGTGCCGCCGCCGGTAACCTTGCCAAAGCCTGCTTCTTCAAGAACGTCGTTAAGCGGATCTTCGTAATAATCGCCACGATCAATGGGCTGAACTTTCGCATTAAGACGGGCAGTGATGAAAACACCGTCGTCCTGAGGCTCTTCTTTTTTGGCGCCGCCAAGTTTGAGACCAAACATCACATGCCCTCCCGAATGACGCCCCAGCTTCCGCCAGGAAGCCGAAAAAACAGTAATCGCGAAAGATCACATTTTATTGGAAGGCGCCGGCTTATTGGAAAGCAACAACGGCGGCCAGAATAAGAGCGAGGCTCGCGACAGCCCAGAGCGCGAGGTTCCGGTTTCGCCGCGGCGCCGCCGTTGGTGCGGAAGCGCCCCGCTGGACAATGATTTCCGCCGCCTTGCCCATGGTTTCGACATAGCCCGGAAGCTGCGGTGCAATTTCGAATGCTTTTTCTGCGGCCGATTTCAGTTTTTCTGCCTGCGCGCGCGGTCCGATCGCCTTGTTGACGTAATCACGCACCACGGGCGTCGCCGCCGCCCACATATCGATTTCCGGATCGAGCAGCCGTGCGACGCCTTCCACCGTCACCATGGTGCGCTGGAGCAGGACAAGTTCCGGGCGCAAATGCATTTCAAAAAGCGCCGTCACATCGAAGAGTTGTTGCAAGACCCGGGACATATCGACCTGCGCCGCGTTCCGCCCCTGCAGCGGCTCGCCAACCGAGCGCAGCGCTTGCGCGAAGGCGTCAATGGAGTGGCCGTCAGGGACGTATCCGGCGGCGAAATGCACTTCCGCTGTGCGCTGGTAATTGCGCGTGATGAAGCCATAGATGATTTCAGCGAAAACATTGCGGGTGTTCTCGTCAAGCCGGCCCATGATGCCGAAATCCACCAGCGCCAGACGGCCTTCATTGTCGACGATTAGATTCCCCTGATGCATGTCTGCATGGAAAAATCCGGTGTGGAGCGCTTGCTTCAAAAAGACATGGATCACCAGATTGGCGAGCGCCTTGCGGTCGATGTCGCGGGCGTCGAGAGCGTCGATATCGCCCAGCGGCGTGCCATCGATCCACTCTACTGTCAGCACGCGCCGCGCCGTCAGCGGCCAGATTACCTGTGGCACCCGCACGTCCGGTTCAGTCTTCAGGTTTTCACGCAGCTCCGATGCGGCGCCAGCCTCCATGCGCAAGTCTAGCTCAATCGCCGCGGCGTCTTTCAGCGTTTCAACGAACTTTACCGGCTCCATGCGGCGCGCAGTCGGTGAAAGGCTTTGGGCATGACGGGCGGCCCGCGCGAAGGCGCGAAATTCTTCACCGGCTTTTTGTTCAATCCGGGGACGGAGAATTTTCACAGCTACCTTGGCGCCGTCGGTCAGCCTCGCCTGATGCGCCTGCGCAATCGATGCGGCGGCGATGGGCGGCGAAAACTCCTCAAACAGAGTCTCCACCGGTTTGCCAAAAGCGGCCTCAATTTCGGCGCGCGCAGCAGCGTCTGAAAAAGCCGGCATCTTGTCTTGCAAACGTCCCAGGTCGGCGGCCAGTTCAAAGCCGATAATGTCAGGGCGCGTCGCCATGAACTGACCAAGTTTCACATATGCGGGGCCGAGCCGTTCAAAGGCATGGGCGAGGCGCTCGCCGGGCCGCTCGCCCTTGCCTTTCGCCCCGATGCGCAAGAAAGCTCCGAGTGCGCGCAATGGCGCCGGCGCCAAATGGGCATACTCGCGCGGGATGAGCGCGTCCCGGCGCGCCAGCGTCCATCCGGCGCGTAAGAGACGGGCATAGTCAGCAAGAGCGGAAAGCATAAGCGTTAAATCCGCCAGCCGGTGTGGATCGCGGCGACGCCCATGGTGAGATTTTCATACTTGACCCGCGAAAATCCGGCAGCTTTCAGGCGCCCCGCAAAGGCCTCCTGGCCCGGAAATTTTCGGATAGACTCCACGAGATACTGATAGGACTGCCGGTCCTTGGCGACATGTTCGCCAAGCCAGGGAATGACATTGAAAGAATAGGCGTCGTAGATTTTTTGCAGGCTCTCGGTAATCGGATGCGAAAACTCGAGACAGAAAAATCGCCCGCCGGGCTTCAGCACGCGGCGCGCTTCACGCAATGCCGCGGCCATATCTGTAACATTGCGAATGCCGAATGCAATTGTGTAGGCGTCGGCGGATTTGTCCGGAAACGGAAGATTTTCCGCATCCCCGGCAACGCGCCTGATCTGACCGGCAAACGATTCTGCTGCGTTTCGCACTTCGCCGGCTTTCAGCATCTCATAATTGATGTCGCAGATCACCGCCTGCGCTGGAGGTTTCGCTTCGCTCTTGGGGCGTGCGCCCGCGCGGGTTAGAAAACCGAGCGCGATGTCGCCAGTGCCGCCCGCCACGTCGATCAGGGTTTCGCCCGGACGCGGCGCAATGCGGTCGAGCAGAACGGACTTCCAGATGCGGTGGACGCCGCCGGACATCAGATCGTTCATCAGGTCGTAATTTTCGGCGACGCTGTCGAAAACTGAGCGCACAAGGCGCGCCTTATCTTCGGTCCGGACTGTCCGAAAACCAAACGATGTTTCCTGATAGGGCTCATTGCTCATGAAAATGGCTTAATCCCTTGAACGCTGCGAGAGAAGCGCCTTGACGCCGCATCCCTCTTTTGACAGTGTTAACCAATTGAATTCAACAGCGTTTTCGCTGTCGCCATGCGGTAAGGGGATCCTCATGATCAAGTCGGAGTTGGTGCAAAAGCTCGCCGATGAAAACCCGAACCTGTTCCACCGGGATATTGAACGCATTGTCTCCATCGTCTTTCAGGAGATTTCCGACGCGCTGGCGCGCGGCGACCGGGTGGAACTGCGCGGGTTTGGCGCGTTTTCCGTGAAACACCGGCCCGCCAGAGTCGGCCGCAATCCGCGCAGCGGCGAGGCGGTTCATATCGAAGAAAAGTGGGCGCCGTTTTTTAAAGCCGGTAAGGAGTTGCGTGATCGGCTGAACGCCGAAGGGCGGTTTTCCGCGTCCGGCGGCGGGTCGCCAGAGGCCTAACCGGTCTGCCCGGGGCTGCTTGCGCCCTGCGCGGGGCGGAGCGGTTCGGCGGCAATAGCCAGACGCAGGCAATGACGTCATGAAGAAGTGGTTGTTTCGAATTATCTGGATCCCGGTTTTGATCGGGGCAGTGCTGTTTCTTGTTGCAAACCGGACCATGGTGCCGATCAGTCTTGATCCGTTTCGTCCCGACAACCCGGCTCTTTCAACGCCGCCATTGCCGCTCTGGTTCTGGCTGATGGCCATGCTGTTTATTGGCGTTGGTCTTGGCGCTATTGGCAGCTGGTTTTCCGGGCGCGATGCGCGGTTTCAGGCGCGCGAAAACCGACGCGAGGTCAAGGCGCTCAAAAAGGAAGTCGCGGCGCTGTCGGCGCGCGCGCAAAGCAGGGCGCCAAACGAGCCCCATGAACCGCCCCGGCTGGAAGCAACTGACCTTTGACATGACGCAATGAGCGGACCTCTCGTAAAGATATGCGGCTTGAAAGACGCCGGGTCCGCGATTGCAGCGGCGCGCGCTGGCGCTGATTTTCTGGGCTTTGTGTTCTTTCGCAAAAGTCCCAGATTCATCACCGCCGAGACTGCAGAAGAGATCATTCTCGACCTCAAACAGGCAAGTTTTGATGAAGGCTTTAGCGTGCCTGGGCTGGTCGGGCTGTTTGTTGACGCCGGGGAGAAAGAACTTTCCGAGGCCGCGCCCTTGCTGACGCATTTTCAGTTTCACGGCCATGAAAGCCCCGAGCGCTGCCGCGAACTCGGCGAGGAGTTTGGCGTTGAGGTGATCAAGGCGATCCCGGTCTCCGGTGCGCAAGATATCGCCAAGGCCGCCGATTATCAGAATGCGGCCGATATTCTCCTGTTTGATGGCAAGCCGCCGCCGGGGGCGAGCCGGCCCGGCGGCAACGCGGCGCTGTTCGATTGGACGGTGCTGGAGGACTACACGGGCGAGGCGCCCTATCTCGTCGCCGGCGGCCTGACGCGCGACAATGTCGCTTCGTCGATTAAGGCCCAGAAGGGGCGTGCCTCGTTTTTGGGGGTTGATGTATCTTCGGGTGTTGAGACAGCGCCCGGTAAGAAGGACGAGGGCTTGATTAAATCCTTCATCGCCGCCGCCAAGCCTTAAGAGGGGACAAGTTATGTTGCGATTTTTTTGCGCAGCAATCGCTGCAGCATTTTTGGGCGCGTGGGCATCCGCTGACGCTGCCGAGCATCACGGCGACGGTCATGCAGACGCCGAAATTTTCGCGAAATTGCAGGAAGGCGGCTATGTGCTGGTGATGCGCCATGCGCATTCCCCAGGGGGTCAGAAAGCGGCTGTCGGGATGTCTGCGGGGTGCCGATTGCAGCCGGGACGCGGGCTTGACGCCGCCGGGTTCTATCAGGCGCGCATGCTGGGTGAGAAGCTAGCTGAAAACAACGTCCCGATCCTAAAGGCCTATACCAGCATGATGTGCCGCGCGTGGGACACCGCGGCGCTCACGGCCGGCGGCGGGCCGGTGGAGGCGCATCCCTCGCAGGTCAGCACGGACCCCGCAACAATCGCCGCGATGAAAGCCCAGGTCGCGGCGGAACTTGCCGCCAATCCTGGAACCAACATCATTCTCGCCAGCCACTCTAACATTGCGCCGCTTTACGGCGCGCTGGTCAAGGACAGCGAGGAGGAACTGCCCGAGGGGGTGATCAGCGTGGTTGACCCTGAAAGCTGGCGCGGCCTTGAAGGTGAGATGGTGCGGATCGAATCCGGCTTGCCATTGAGCCAGTCGGTAACAATGGAGTAAGGGGCGGTAGCGCGAGCCAGGCATCGGCCTGCGCGCTGCTGAAATGCCGCTGACGGCAATTCTGGTGATTTTGCGCATGGGAGTGCTATGAGGGCTGCGCAGCCTCTCATGGACCTCTTTGTGACCCAGCTTAACTCTTACCGAACCGGACCGGACGCCGAGGGCCGATTCGGGATTTACGGCGGCCGGTTTGTCGCCGAAACCCTGATGCCGCTCGTTCTGGCGCTGGAGAAGGAATACGAGGCGGCCAAAAATGACCCGTCATTCCGGTCAGAGCTGGAGTACTACCTGAAACACTATGTGGGCCGGCCGTCGCCGCTTTACTACGCGGAGCGGTTAACCAGCCATGTTCGCAGTATGGCTGACGAAAAGTCCGGTATTGCCGGCAAAAAAGGCGCGAAAATTTACTTCAAGCGCGACGAGCTGAACCATACCGGCGCGCATAAGATCAACAATTGCATGGGTCAGATTCTGCTCGCCAGACGCATGGGCAAAACGCGGATTATCGCCGAGACGGGCGCCGGCCAGCATGGGGTCGCGACCGCCACCGTTTGCGCGCGGTTTGGCTTGCCCTGCATCGTTTATATGGGGGCCACTGATGTGGAGCGCCAAAAGCCCAATGTCTTTCGTATGAAACTGTTGGGCGCCGAAGTCATACCGGTGAAGAGCGGCACGGCGACCCTGAAAGACGCAATGAATGACGCCTTGCGCGACTGGGTCACCAATGTGGACTCAACCTTTTACATCATCGGTACGGCCGCCGGCCCGCACCCCTATCCTGCACTGGTGCGCGATTTTCAATCCGTCATCGGAACCGAAGCGAAAGAACAAATGAAAGCGGCGGAAGGGCGCTTGCCCGACGTCATCATGGCCTGCATCGGCGGCGGATCGAACGCCATCGGCCTGTTTCACCCCTTTCTCGATGACAAGGATGTGGAGATTATCGGCGTCGAGGCGGCGGGCCGCGGCGTTGAAACCGGTCAGCATGCGGCGAGCCTTACCGGCGGGCGGCCCGGGGTGTTGCATGGCAACCGGACATACTTGCTGCAGGACGCGGATGGCCAGATCGAGGACGCCCACTCCATCTCCGCCGGGCTCGACTATCCGGGCATCGGGCCGGAGCACGCCTGGCTGCACGAGACCGGGCGCGTCAACTATGTTTCCGCGACGGACGACGAGGCGCTCGCCATGTTTCAGCTCTGTGCGGAACTTGAAGGCATCATCCCGGCGCTCGAACCCGCCCACGCCCTCGCCCGGGCGGTGGACAAAGCCATGGACATGGACCGCGACCAGATCCTGCTCCTCAATATGTGCGGGCGCGGCGACAAGGACATCTTTTCGGTGATGGATGCTTTGGGCGCGGGGTAGGCGTCACACCGTCAGTCCCCACTTCCCTCGCACCAATCCCCGCATTAGCAGATACAGCAACAACCCAACCGGGCCGAAGATAAATGCGCCGAGGAGGCAGGGGATCACCAAAAGATGCGGCATGGAAAGACGCGCTGCGTCGCGGCCGATCCACGCGCCGACAAACAGATCGAAGACGAGATAATGCGTCCACCCGATGATGACGCCATTGGGGTGATCGAAGATCGCCATCACGGCGCCAAGGGTCGAGAACCCGCCGCCCTCCGCGGATTGGCCGAAAAACATGCCGGCGATCAGCGCGGCGGCGTAAATCGCGCCCATCAGCACAGGATAAAACGCGGAGTGGACAAGGCCGTTCGTCAGTTTGCTGCGCGGCAAAAAAATCAACATTGCCCAGGCGGGCAGGACGAGCAGGTTGATGATCAGATAGGCGGTTTCCCAAGTCATGGCTTAATCCTTCTCTGGCGTCGCCGGTCATTTGGCGCCGTCGCGTATTGGTGAAGTCTGGTTGATTTCCCTTTCCGGGTAAAACTCGTTAAGCAGACCCTAAAAACCGCAAATGAAATCTGCCGGGGGCTTTCACGAAACCGGCGCAATAAACGAGTATCTTGCGTTTCATGACGAACCCTCTGCCTGCCGCCGTCTCCCGTAATTTCACAAAATTTCAGGAAGCCGCCGACCATGCCGCCGCGAACGTCGCCGCCAATGTGGCGAATGTCGCGCATGGCGCCGCCGCCCGGACGGAAATGCTGCGCCGCATTGTGCACCATTGCGCCCGCTTTCAGGGGGTCGATCTCGCCCGCTCGCTGGGGCAGGCGACGTTGTCCTTTTTGCTTTATGCCGGTGTGATCACGATGATGTTGGCCGCGGTGAAAACCGGGTACTGGCCGGTGGCGCTCTTGCTGTCGCCGCTCGCCGGATTGCTCCTCGTGAAGCTCTTCACGATCCAGCATGATTGCGGTCACGGCAGCTATTTTAAAAACAACCGCGCCAACCATCTACTGGGCTTTGCGATCAGTATCCTGACGTTCACGCCTTACGCCTTCTGGCGCGATGCGCATAACCGTCATCACGCGAGTTCGGGCGATCTTGACCGCCGCGGGATCGGCGCCGTCGACACCTTGACCGTCGATGAGTATCGCGAACTGCCGCGAGGCAAGCGGATGCTCTATCGCCTCTACCGCCACCCGGCGGTGATGATTTTGTTCGGGGCGCCTGTTTATTTCCTGATCATGCAGCGTTTGCCCCTGTCGGGACCGAGGCCCTTTGCCGAGACCTATCAGGGTTTGAAGCTCAAACAGGTCTGGAAAAGCGTCGCGGCCCTCAACCTCGCTTTGGTCGCCTTTTATGGCGGACTGGCTTGGTGGCTCGGCGCTGGGGCTGTCGCGCTTGTGTTCCTGCCCGTCGTCTCGGTGGCGGCATGGGCCGGCGCATGGCTGTTTTTTGTGCAGCATCAATATGAAGACGCGTATTGGGCGAACAAGCCGAACTGGAACTACGCTGAGGCCGCGGTCTTCGGGTCGTCGCATTACAAATTGCCGTCGCCCCTGCGCTGGGTGACCGGCAATATCGGTCTTCACCACATCCACCATCTGGCGAGCCGCATCCCGAACTACCGGCTGATGGAGTGTTACCGCGCGAGCGAGGATCTTCTGGCGTTGCCGGTAATGACCATCCGTGACAGCTTGCGCTGCGCGCGCCTTGCGTTGTGGTGTCCGGCGCGGCGAAAAATGGTGAGCTTTGCGGCTGCGTAAGCCGATGGCCGTTTAATACGTCCTTGCCTATCCTCCTCTTTACGATAGGGGAGCGTTTATGATCACTCGTATTGCTGCATTAACCGCGCTGATACTCGCCGCCGCCTGTGCGAAACAAACGGCGCCTGCGGTGGAGCCCGTGCCGGACGAAACGGCGGTGCGCATTACTGCGCAAGGGGAAGTCATCGGCTTTCAAACCCAGGACGGCGCGCATGCGTGGAAGGGCCTCCCCTTTGCAGCGCCGCCGGTAGGTGATTTGCGGTGGCGCGCGCCGCGCCCCGCCGCCGATTGGCAGGGTGCGCGGGTTGCGACCCAGTCAGCGGAACGCTGCGCGCAGATGTCAAACCGCCTGAACGAGGGAGAGGGGATCGAGCCCGGCGTACTCCTCGGGTCCGAAGACTGCCTATATCTTGATATCTACGCCCCGCCGGACGCGAAGGACCGCGCCTTGCCGGTGATGGTCTGGATTCATGGCGGGGCAAATGTCTGGGGACGTGGGTCTTCCTATGACGGCTCGCGGCTGGCGCTGAATGAAGATGTGATTGTTGTTCCGGTGCAGTACCGGGTTGGCCCGTTTGGGTTTTTCTCTCATCCAGCGCTGCGCGCGGACGCAATCGAGCCGGAGGATGCGGCGGCGAATTTCGCCCTGCTCGACCTGATTGCAGCGCTTGGCTGGGTGAGAGAAAACATTGCGGCGTTCGGCGGCGATCCGGAGCGCGTGACGATTTTTGGCGAGAGCGCCGGCGGGCACAATGTGGCGATGCTGCTGGCGTCACCGCTCGCGGACGGTCTGTTTCACCGGGCGATACTGCAATCGGGCAGCTTTGACAGCATTTCGCGTGAGGCCGCTGAAAGTGCTGACAGCGCCGAGCCAAACCCCGCGATGAAAATCAGCGCAATGCTGGGCGCCGACAGTGGCGGCGCCTTGCGCGCTGTTCCGGCGCCAGCGGTGATCGAAGCCTATAAGACGGTCAATGCATACGCCGTGGAGATGCCGACGGTGATCGAGGATGGGCTTTCTCTGCCGGGCTATCCGATGCGCGAGGCGTTTTCTTCCACCGACACCTTCAACGCTGTGCCGATTATTACGGGTACGAACAAAGATGAGTTGAAATTCTTTCATATAGGCTCGCCGGCGCTCACAAAGAAATTTCTCGGTGTCTTTCTGACGTCGCGCGACAATGAATTCTATAATGCGATGTCGGACTATCCGAGCCGTATCTGGCGCATCCGCTCAGTCGATGAGCCCGCAGCGATGATGGCGGCAGCCGGCCATGACTATGTCTATGCCTATCGCTTTGACTGGGATGAGGGCGGGCGATTTTTGTTTACGGATCTGGCGCATCTGCTGGGTGCGGCGCACGCCATTGAAATCCCCTTTGTCTTCAATCGCTTTGTCCTGCTTGGCGATCTCGATCGCATCATGTTCGGAAAGAAAACCGCGGCCTCGCGCGAAGAACTAAGCCGGGCCATGGGGGCGTATTGGGCAGGGTTTGCGCGCGACGGCGCGCCTGGCGGCGACGGCTTGGCCCCCTGGCCGGCCTGGTCTTCAGCAGGCGGAACTTTGATGCGGTTTGACAGCGAAGCGGATGGCGGCGTCAGCACGATGGTGAATACCGATTCCATGAGCGCGCTCATCGCGGACCTCGAAACGGATCCGCGCCTTAATGCTGAGGAGCGCTGCCTTGTTGTCGAGGCGATCCGGGTTTGGCTGGACGGGCTGGCGAGCGAAATCGGCGCATCGCTTGGCTGCGCCGACTAGATCCGGAAGGTCCTATCCGGCCTGTCTAATCATCATTGTAACGTCTGTTGCCGATGCGCACATCGCCGTCCCCGCGCACCCGAACGGTTCCTTCATGCGAACGGATGTAAACATCGCTTGCATTGTCAGCGCGAATGTCAGGGTTCACGGCGACGCCGCCAAAATCAAAACCGCCGGATCCGGCGAGGCGCACCCTTAAGCTCTCTGCGCGTCCCCCAGCAATATCGATATCGCCGCTCCCCATCACAGCGGCGCTGGTTCCGCCGGCGATGCTCGCAAGGCTGATGTCGCCAGAGCCCTGGATGCTAAGATCGGCGCCGCCATTGACGCGGCCGTCGTCGTTGTCGCCGGACCCGTGAATGCTGGCGGAAAAGGCGCCGCCAATATCGGCGATATTGATATCGCCGGATCCATGGATCCGGGTATTGGTCTCGCCGGCAATGTCGCCAATGTTGATGTCGCCAGAGCCGTGTATGTTCGCCGCCATCCTGGCGGCGGAGGCGGCGATAAAGTCGCCGGAGCCGTGAATGTCAAGAGCAAGCGCGCCCGCAATGGCGCCGGTTTTTAAATCACCTGCACCGTGAATGTTGATGTCGGCCGTGCTGATATCGCCAATTTCGCCGTCTACATGCCCGTCATCGATGCTTAATGGTCCGCGCGTGTCGTCGGCGGCCAGTGAAACGACGGCGCTGTCAAAAACCAGCCCGGTTCCCGCAGGCACGGTCAGCGTCAGTGTCGGGTAATCCTCAAGAAAGATCTCGAAAGCGTTTTCGTGATGCTTGCGCCAATTGACCGCTCGCCACCAGTTTGTATCGTCAGGATCTTCGTCGCTGCGAACGGTCAGAACGCCGCCGCTTGTTTCAATATAAACCGGAACTGTGCGCATTGAGACAGCGCGCGGCGATGTCCGGCTGTCCCGCGCCAGCGGCTCCAACGCGGAATATCCGGTTTATATTGAAACAAGCGGCGGCGTTCT
>JBCBSY010000008.1:0-14268 GCA_039818925.1 Pseudomonadota bacterium
CTGAAATTCCACGAGGCGAATTTCGCCATGTCGTTGACGCTGGACGCCATGCCCGCCGCCGCAGCGAAAGCACGGAAGCTATGTTCCTCCACCGGTTTGCGGGTTCCATCGGCGGCGCGCACATAATAGCCGCGGGCAAAGCCCGCGCCGACGCGGTCGAACGGCATGTCGGTCGTCGTATTGTCCATGCCGAGCGGTGTAAGAATTGTTTCGTCGATATAGTCGCCCCAACTCTTGCCGCTGACGTTTGCGATGGCGTCGCCCAGCATCGCCATGCCGAGATTGGAATACTGCCAATAGTCATAAGGGCGGTAGAGCTGGTTCTGTTCCGCGACCGCGGCGCGCAAGCCGTCCAGGTCGGGGAAGCTGTTGTCAGCCCAGTAATCTTTGACGCCCTCGCGGGGCAGGCCCGCTACATGGGAGAGGATATTGCGCACGGTCACCGGTTCTTCCGCCCCGGTTTCGTCCGCTGGCAATGCGCCGCCGATCAGCGGCGCGATAGGCGCGTCGAGAGATAGCGCGCCTTCTTCAACCAGATTCATGGCCGCGACGCCGTTGAAGAGTTTTGAGACCGAACAGATGCTGAAAAGCGTATCGCCAGTCACAGGCGCGCCAGTGTCGAGATCTTCCACGCCGTAATTATGCGACCAGATCAGCGACTGATCATGAATAATGCCGATCGCAGCGCCCGGCACGGATTCCTTGGCGAGGCGCGCATCGATCATCGCTTCAGCGGCGCGAAATCGCGACGCCAGCGCGTCTTCCGCCGTTTGCGCTTGCAGGCTGGTGGCGGACAAAGCGAAAAGGCAAACGCCTGAAAGAAGTTTTTTCATGAAGGTCTCCGGTTACGGGTTGGTTCAGTCCGGTATTCTATCGTTCGCCGGTGAGAAGGAAAGGTGAGCGGCGCCAGTGTGCGCCGAGCACACCCGCTATCCAGTTCTGGGCTTTGACATGTTCGGTGATGCGGCACAGGAGCATCAACCCTCCTCTCGATGATCGATGCCGAGCGCCGCATCAACCGCCTCACGCAGTTTCCTCATCGCCTCGATTTTTGGGGACGTGCCGATCTCATAAACCGTCAACACGTTGGTGGCGTTCGTGCCCATTGCATTGAGAAACGCCTGGTCCTCGCGCATTCTCTGCGCATTGCAACGGAACGTGCTGTCATATCCGCCAATCTCGGGCATAGCGTCTGAAACATTTTCATCCGGCTTTAATTCAACGGTGAGAAGATCGGGAAACTGCGTGGCAAGCGCAATGCGCGTCGGCTGAGTGTCAGCTATCAATGCGGCTTCCGCTTTTGAAAACAACGCGAGATTGGCGACGGCGCTCACCACCGCTTCATCCCGGATGAGGGCCAAACCGCCGGTCACGCCCAACTCCTCCAGCATCGGAAGATTAGGCCCAGTCGTCGCAATAACATAACTGGCGCCAATAGCCTCGCATTCGAGCGGCGTGAGTGTTTTGCGGTCCGACAGATCAAAAAGTATTTCACGCGCAGAACTCAGGGCCGCCAGGCTTTCCCCTGTATATTCGGCGAGCGCCCTCTGCACCGATTCCGCGTTCGCCAGCTGATCATGGAGTCGCTCAAGAATGCGGCGCTCTTCGATACGATCGACCCGCGCCTCATTCCAGTTCGCAACTTGAATACCGATAAAAACCCCGACAACGACGATGACGAAATCAAGCGCGACGGCCGTCCAGTTCTGGGCCTTCACGTGTTCAATGACGCGGCGCAGGAGCATTACCCGGCTCCTTTTTGTTTGACGGCTTGTTTGGCGGCGTTGATTTCTTCAACGATGCCGTCCACTTCTGCAACGAACGCGTCATTCGCCGCAAATGTCCGCACGCGGGCGATGGCCCACCATCGCCGCCCCCGCTCGGGCTTAAGATAATCGACGATTGAAGCGCGCATGCGCGGCCAGAATTTTTCTTCCATCATGCCGCTTTGCGCCATGGCGTAACCATTCTCCATGCCGACAAACAAGCTGGAGAGGACTAAATACAACCTTGTTTTTTCTGCGTCCGAAAGCGGTTCATTCGTGAAGAGCGCACGCTGAAGAAAGTCGGCCTTTTCTTCATCTTCCGCCTGTGAGCGCAACATCTCTATGGCGTCAGCCCAGACGGCTCTCGTTATTTCCAGTTTTGCGAGCCGGTGCTGCTGCCTCATCTGAAACCAGATCGCAGCCAGCGATGCAAGGATGGCGACAACGGCAATTGTTTGGCCAATGTAGTAGATGTTTTCAAGAGTCATCGCGCGCTGTTCCAGTTTGAGACCCGAGTGCCGATGAAGACGCCGGCGACGGCAATGACGAAGTCGAGCGCCACGGCTGTCCAGTTCTGGGCTTTGACGCGTTCAATGACGCGGCGAAGGTGCATTAATTGCTCGCCTCCGCTGAAGGGCCCATGTCTCGCGTCATGGTATAGAGTCCGTGATAATAGCCCGCCAGAAAGTTTTCGTCTGTAGACTGTATAATGGGGTCGGCGACTTCATAAAGGCGTGTGCCCTCCCAGCCAACAGCATTGGCTTTCCACCAGGCCTTCGCATACGGGCTTCCAAAATAAAATCGGGCGTTATTCAGGATATGCGTTTCGACCCGTTCGCGCGAGGCGAGGCCGGCGTCTTCGAGATCAGTAAGGTAGTCAATTTGCAACTGCACATTGACGAACAGGGAATCAAGCCGCCGGATTTCCTCAAGTGTTAATTGCTCCGGCGTATAGATGGATTTTAGCTGAATCGCAGCGATATCGGAAGTTGTCACCCGGAACTCAAAATCCGATTGCCACGCGGAAAGCTGGCCCTCCATGGAGGTTCGCGTGAGCGCTGCATTCTGGCGTACTTCAATGATGAGAATAATCAGACCCAGGAGGACGCCAATATTGGCGCCGAGGGTGAGCCACTTGTTGAGCTTGCCAAGGTCCATTATTGCAGTCCCCAAGCTCCGGCTATTGTCCGGTTCCGGGCTTTCATATGTTCGGTAATGCGGCGCAGCAGCACGCGATGATCCCCCTCTGCCGAAGCAAACCTATAAACGAATTTGCGTGAAGTTATAAGGGCGATCCGCGACCAACCGAATCGCGGCATCCCGGCGCGGTGCGGCCCCGGGGAGTGCAGGGCAGGCGCGATCATCTTCGCGCGAGGAGGCTTTCGTCTTCGCCTTACACGGACTACACCGCAACCATCCGGTTACTGGTATTCTCATGCTGTCTGTCATTATTCCCACATTGAACGCCGACGCGCGGCTCTCGCCCTGTCTGGAAGCGCTGGTCGGCGCTGCGGTGGGCGGGCTGGTGCGCGAAGTGATCGTCGTTGATGGGGGATCGACAGATCGAACGACAGAGATCGCCGACGGGTTTGGCGCGCGCCTTCTCACCGCGCCGCCGGGGCGCGGCGGGCAACTGGCGCAAGGAGCGCTTGCGGCGAAAGGCCCCTGGCTCTTGTTTCTGCACGCCGACACGGTGCTGGAAAGCGCCTGGGCGGATGAGGCGCGCGAATTTATCAAGGATCACCCGGAACGGGCCGCGGTGTTCACCTTGCGCTTCGATGCCAAGGCGATTGCGGCGGCCGTCATTGCGCGCGGCGCCATGGCGCGCACGCGCATATTAAAGATGCCCTATGGTGATCAGGGACTGTTGTTGCCGAAAGCGCTTTACGAGGCGGTTGGCGGTTTTGCGCCGCTGCCGCTGATGGAGGATGTGGACTTTGTCCGCCGTCTGACAAGATCCCATGGGCGTGACGCATTACGGGTGCTGTCCGCCCGGGCGGTGACGTCTGCGGCCCGGTATGAGCGCGATGGTTACGGCCGCCGCGCGCTAAAGAATCTGATGATCCTGACACGTTATGCGCTCGGCGCTGCGCCGGAAAAACTTGCAAAGGCGTATCGCTAGTGCGTGGGACGGTGTTTGTTTTTGTAAAAGCGCCAATTGCGGGGCGGGTCAAAACGCGGCTGGGCGCGCAAATCGGTTATGGCCGCGCGGCGGCGCTGTTTCGCATCATGACGGCGCGCACCCTTGCGCAATGTGAAAAGGGGCCTTGGCGCACGGTGCTTGCGGTCGATCCGCCAGGCGGCATGAACGAAGATTTCTGGCCGCCGCGCTTTGCACGCATGGCGCAGGGGCGGGGCGATCTGGGCCGGCGCATGGGAAAAGTTTTTGCCGAAGCGCCGCCGGGTCCAGCGCTTATCATCGGCGCAGACGCGCCCGGTTTGCGCACGCGCCACTTGCATGCTGCGTTTCTCGCGTTGCAAGGCGCCGACGCGGTGTTCGGCCCGGCGGAGGACGGCGGCTACTGGTTGATCGGTTTGGCCCGGGGAAAACCGGCGCCTCGCTTGTTCGATAATGTGCGCTGGTCGAGCGAACATGCGCTCACCGATACATTAAAGACCCTTCCGGAAGATTTCGCCATCCGCATGCTCGAACGTCTGCGCGATGTCGATGAAGCTGAAGATCTTCATAGTCTTACACCCTATGCAGCTGCGCGTTGACCCGAAGATGTGATCGCGCCAATCTTGAGCGCGAAAATAGGGTTGCGCGCATGAACGGGGAAGCGACAAATGAAATGGTTTGCGATTTTGCTGGCGTCGCTGATTGTGATTGGCGCGGTTGTTTTTTACGGCGTCCTGCCGCAGCGTTTTGATGCGCGCAACAACGCCATTGTTTCGCATGACGCCTATGCGGTCAGCCCGGCGGCGCAGGCTCTTCACGACTCGATTCCCGTTGCCGATTTACATGCGGATACGCTGCTGTGGCGGCGCGATCCCGCGAAGCGTCAAAGACGCGGCCACACCGACCTGCCGCGCCTTCGCGATGGCGGTGTCGCCTTGCAGGTCTTTGCAGCGGTCACCAAAACGCCGCCGGATATGAACCTTGATGAAAACGCCGCAGACAAAGACGCGCTGACCTTGTTGATGGTGGCGCAGGCCTGGCCGCCGCGCACCTGGACCTCGATCTATGAACGGGCGGCCTTTCAGGCGGCGCGCCTTGCGAAGCTCGAACGCGATGCGCCGGATGCCTTTCTATTTGTGCGCTCATCGGCCGACCTTCAAGAAGCACTGGACACGGACAAATTGGCGGGCGTTTACGGGATCGAAGGCGCACACTCGCTGGAAGGCGACCTTGAAAATGTTGACAGGCTTTTTGATCAGGGCTTGCGCGTCATGGGGCTGCAGCATTTCTTTGACAATGAACTTGGGGGATCGCTGCACGGGACAAGCGGCGCCGGCCTTACCGATTTCGGCAATGCGGCGGTTCTCCGCGCGGTCGATAAAGGCATGATCATTGATGTCGCACATTCCTCAGAGGCGGTGGTGCGTGACGTTCTGGCGCTGACAGAGAAACCGGTGATCGTTTCACATACCGGCCTTAACGGACATTGCGACAGCCCCCGCAATATCTCCGATGAAACGATGATAGCAATCGCCGAGCATGGCGGTCTGGTGGGAGTCGGGTTTTGGGCGGCGGCGATCTGTAACCCGACGCCGGCGGGCGTTGCGTCGGCGATCCTTTACGCCATCGACCTTCTGGGGGTGGAGCATGTGGCGCTCGGTTCGGACTTCGACGGAACCGTGACAACACCGATCGACGGATCGCAAATGGCCGTGCTCACCCAGGCGCTGATGGATGCAGGGCTGGACGAGGCGTCGATTCGTGCTGTCATGGGAGAAAACGCGGTCCGGTTTTTTCTCGCGAACCTGCCATAGCCGCCGCGCGTCGCACATGTGTCCTGCGTCCGGCCGCCTTGTTTTACGCGCGCGCGGCGCCGTACACTGACGACGGGACAAGTGGAAACGGTTGACGAAATAGCCAAGCGGGGGCGGTGATGGCGAAGAAAAAACAGAATGCTTACACAGTTTGCCAGAATTGCGGCGCAACGTTAACGGGCGAGTATTGCCATGTTTGCGGTCAGCGGGCGGACGAGCCGCGCCGCGCGGTCATTGGCCTCGTACAGGATGTTTTTGTCGATACGCTTGCGATCGATGGGAAACTGGCGCGTACGATCTGGCTTTTGCTGTCGCGGCCGGGGCGGCTGGCAAGGCGTTATCTCGATGGGAAACGCGTGCGCTACTCGCCGCCTTTCCGGCTTTATCTTTTCGCCAGCGTGTTCTTTTTCATTGCGGCGTTTTCGCTGACGGACATGAGCGGGTCCAATTCGGCTCCGGACAACATTACAGAAGAAGAGATGGCGTCAACGCAGGCCGCCATTGCGGAGCTGGAGGCGGTTGACCCCGCCGCCGCGGATGAAGTGCGTGATGCGGTCGCCGCTGCGCAAGACGAATCCGGTCAAAGCACACCGTTTACCGAGCGAAGCTGGGAAGACGATGTTCAATATACGGGCCCCGATTGGCTGGAGCCGCATGCAAGGCGTATGTTTGAAGCGGCGCAGCGCGCGTTCGAGGATCCAAGGCTCTTTTTCGCGGAGGTGCGCGATAACCTGCCGCGCGTCCTCTTGCTGGCGCCCGTGGGCTATGCGCTGATCTTGCTATTGCTTTATTTATACCGGCGAAAATACTTCGTCTACGATCATTTCGTCGTCAGTCTCTACATGCACGCGGCGTTCTACGCCTATCTGCTCACCGCCATGCTGCTGGATCTGATTCCGGTCGTGGGCGCATGGCTTGCCGCCATTCCGCTGCTGTGGGGTTGGCTGCAACCCTTCGTGGTGTTTCGGCAGGCTTATCAGTCAGGTTGGATCTCGGCCTTTTTAAAATGGGCCGTCTCCATCACAATTTACATGATGCTGCTTGCGGTGATTATCACCTTCGGATTTTCTTACAGCCTGTATCAGAGCGGCTGATGGAAAAATCTTATCCTGCGGCAGACTGACTGACAGCCGCACAGGCGGAATAGCACTCGTCAAACAGGCCAATGTCCGAAGACATCATGGCGGCGGCGACGCTAATGCCGAGGGCGGTGACGCCGATGAACAAGTAAAGGGCGATCTTGCCGGTTTTGGCGCCCAGTTTGACGGGCGTTGCGGCGAAATCCGCCGGATTGGAAACAACGGCCATAATAATACTCCTCCAGACCTCTTTTTCTTTTGGCGACGCGCCATTCCGGGCCTGTCATAAAATTGTCATCTTATATGGCGCACTGGTTGCGCAATGTCAAGAAAAAAGCGCAAATTATGCGCTTTTGTCATAAAACCGTAGTTTTTAGCTATAGCGACATGCAATAAATCTGCACTGCTTCATCCTGAGGGACAATTTTCTTCGTCCTTCGCGACGCAAGCCTAACGGCTTGCTCCTCAGGATGAAGAAAATTGCTGTCGCGAAGGACGGCAATGCAGATTTATTGCATGTCGCTATAGACGCCGAAGCTGATAACGGGCTGCATTTCAAGGCCGCGCCCTGTGGCGCTGAGCAGACGCCCGCGCTCAGGCTTTTTTCTTTTTCGCCGCGGATTTTTTGGCCGTCTTTTTGGGGGCCGGCTTTTTCGGGGCGGGTTGGGGCCGCGAAAATACCCAGAGGTCGTCCGTTGAATCGCCAGCCTTGAATTTATAGCCGTCGACATCGAAGCCTTTCAGGTCTTCCGCCCGTTCGATCCGGTTTTGCGCCGCCCAGCGCGCCATCGATCCGCGCGCGCGTTTGGCGAAGAACATCAGCGTGCGCGCCTTGCCGTTTTTCACATCCTTGAAGACGGGCGTCACCACCGGCGCTTTCAAGGCATTTTTGTCGACAGCGCTGAAATATTCGTTGGAGGCGAGGTTGACGACGGTTTTGTCTTCATGGCTTTTCAACGCCTTGTCGATTTCCTTCGCGATCTTGTCGCCCCAGAAGTCGTAGAGATCGCGTCCGCGCGGATTTTTCAGTTTCGATCCCATCTCAAGGCGATAGGGCTGGATCGCATCGAGCGGGCGCAACAGCCCATAAAGTCCGGACAGGATTCGCACATGGTCTTGTGTGAATTTCAGATCGTCTTTGGATAATGTGTCGGCGTCGAGTCCGAGATAGACATCGCCATTAAAGGCGAGCGCCGCCTGTTTCAGGCTTTCCGACTTGCCGTTGGGGGCAAAAGCCTGAAACCGCTCATAATTCAGATCCGCCAGCTTGTCGGAAATTCCCATCAGCGATTTAATTTTCGACCGGGTCAGTTTGGCGGCCGTGGCTGACAACTCGCCCGTATCTTTTGCAAAAACCGGTTTTGTCGCGCGCGGCGCGCCCGGCGCGTCGTCAAAATTCAAATTCTTGGCCGGCGAAAGAAGAATGAGCATCTAAGTGTGTCCTGCTGCTGCAACGCTAGGCGCTGACATAGGGGCGATTGGCGTTCAGACCAAGAAGGCGGTCCGGCTTAAAGCATTTTTCCCGGATTCATGATGCCTTGCGGATCGAGCGCACGCTTGATTGCGCGCATCATCTCCAGTTCAACCGTGCTTTTGCGTTTGGCGAGCGTGTCGCGGCGGTGGCGGCCCACGCCATGCTCGGCGGAGATCGAGCCGTCAAACTCGTCGATCACATCATAAACTGCGCTTTCAATCTCGGCGCGTTTGTCATCAAGCGCGTGGGGCCCGGCGCCCTCCGGTCCCACCACATCGTAATGCACATTGCCGTCGCCAATATGGCCAAACGCGACAACACGTGATCCGGGCGCCAGCCGTTCAACCGCGGCGCCGGCCTTGTCGAGAAAAGCGGGAATATCGCTGGTCGCCACCGAAACGTCATGACGCGCGCCCAGCCCCTCGCCATTGATCGCTTCGGAAATCGAGTGCCGGATGCGCCAGAAATCATGGGCGTGGGATTCATTGTTCGCGATCACTGCATCGCCAATCAGGCCCGTTTCCAGCGCATGGGCGAGCATCGTCTCAACCGCGCCCCGCAACCCTGATTTCTGACCGGAAGAAAATTCCGCCAGCACGTAAAAACGGTGACGCTCAGCCATCGGGTCGCGTGTGTCGGGGATGTGTTTCAGCGCAAGATCAATGCAAAGCCGGGCCATCAATTCAAAACTGGAGGCAAGCCCGCCGGTTGATCCTTGCGCGAGAGAAAGGAGCGCCACCGCATCCTGCGCGTTTTTCACGCCGGCGATCATAGTGACTTTTTCCGCCGGCAGCGGAAACAATTTCAGGACAGCGCCAGTGACAATGCCGAGCGTGCCTTCGCCGCCGATCAGCAATTGCTTCAAATCATAACCGGTATTGTCCTTACGCAGACGTTTCAGCCCGCGCCAGATCTCGCCGGACGGCGTCACCGCTTCGAGACCCAGCACCAGGTCGCGCATATTCCCATAGCGCAGGACATTAACGCCGCCTGCATTGGTGGATATGACGCCGCCGATCTGGCAGGAGCCTTCCGATCCGATAGACAAAGGGAACAATCGCCCGGCTTCCTCAGCGGCGGTTTGCGCCTCGGCGAGGGTCAGCCCCGCATCAACCGTCATGGTGTTGTTGAGCGGTTCGATGGCGCGAACCCGCCGCATGCGTTTCAGCGACAACAGAATTTCATGGCCAAAGGGAATTTGTCCGCCAACAAGCCCGGTGTTGCCGCCCTGCGGGGTGATGGCGATGTTGCGCGCCGCGCAAAGCTTGACCACTTCGGCGACTTCTTCGGTGGAGCCGGGGGCGACGATCAGCGCCGCCTGACCGGGCCAGCGCCCGCGCCATTCCGACAGGAACGGCGCGGCGTCATCGCCCTCGAAAACGCCTTTCGAACCCACAACGGCGCGCAAGGCTTCAAGCGCATCGGGCGTTGGCGGCGTTGTCATTGCGGCGGTCATGCATCGGGTCCCACTTAACGCGTTATGGTGTAGGCAGCCTGGCGTGGACGTTCAAGCGCCGACTTGCTGCGCGGACGCGCCTGTGGCCGCTTTTTATCACTGGTTGTGTGGGACATTTTGCCTTCGTGTCAAAACGAGATTATCACTCCCGCTTCAAAGAGCTGATGACCACATGGATGGTCAACGCAAAGGCCGGGCGGGGAGAGCACGCATGAAACGCAATCCATTCACGCGGGCGATGGGCTTGGGCGTCGTGGCGCTCGGGTTTGCCGCCTGCGCCGACGGCAATGCTCCCGAAGCGCCGAACGCGCTGGCCGCCGCGGCGGACAATCACGCAGCGCGCGCAGCCGCGGCGGTAGATGCGGACTTGCGTCCTGACGCTGATCGCGCTGATGACGCTTTGCGCAAGCCGGTGAATGTCCTCGCCTTTATGGAAATCGAACCGGGTATGCGGGTTTTCGAGATGGAAGCGGGCAACGGTTATTACACGGAGCTGTTGTCTGCCTTGGTGGGCCCTGATGGCGAAGTCGTCATGCAGAACCCGGAAAGTTTTGACGCTTTTCTTGGCGATGCGGTTACGGAACGGGTCAACGGGCGCCTTTCCAATGTGCGTATTTCCAAGAGCAATTTCGATGCGCTTGATGCGCCGGATGCGTCAATGGATGTGGTGACGTGGGTGCTGGGGCCGCATGAGCTTTATTTTGAGTTGAATGGCGCTTCGCTTGGCGGCGTCGAGGAGACTTACGCGGAAATCGTCCGTATCCTGAAACCGGGCGGGGTTTTCATTGTACTTGATCATGCAGCGCGGCCCGGCGCGCCGGAAACCACCGGCGGCACGACGCATCGGATCGATCCCGCGATTGTCAAAGCCCTGGCGGCGAACGCTGGCCTGGTGCTCGCTGGCGAAAGCGACGTCTTGCGCAACCCGGACGACAATTATGACATCGGCGTTTTCGACCCGAGCGTACGGCGCAAAACCGACCGCTTTTTGCTGAAATACCGCAAACCGGACTAAAGCATGGAACGCCGTTTATTCTTTTCTCGTAAAAATCCGGCCGCCCCAATCGATAAGCATGGCGCCGGTCTCGTCGTCACGGCGGAATTGCCAGACATTCGGCGGACGGCCCCACAAGGATGATCTAACAAGATAGGAATCGCCCCCGATCCATTCGGGCTCGCCATCCATGGCGCCGATCTGTATAGACAGGCGCTGATTATCTTGCGAGACCACAACATCGCCAAGGCGAAGGTTTTCATAAACGCCTGCCAGGTACGTGGGAGAATAGGTTCTGGGCCCTGTCGGCGCTTCAGCGCGGACGCGTTGCATATAAGCTGCGTAGCGTTCTTGTCGTTGATCGAACTGATCATTGATTTCTTTGAGACGCCGCGCCCATCGTTGATCGGCGTCTTCTTTTTCCAGGAGTTCATCATAGATTGTGGCGGCTAGGGCATGGGTCACCAACACGCCGTCGCTAATGGCGTTCGTCAATATAACAACGCCGATATCGTGTTCAGGCATGAAGGAGAAATGCGTTTCCCCGCCAAAATGATGAATGAGCAGGTCGCCTTCATAGTCAGCATGATGGAGACCGAGGCCATGGGCGAACCTTTTGAACTCATAAAACTCCCAGTCGAATTGTACCTGACGTGCTTGGGCCTGTGCAACCGCCCGTTCAGGGAAGATTTGCGTATCGTCAACAACGCCATTGTTGAGATTCGCGATTGTAAAGCGCGCTAAATCCGTAATTGTGGAAAAGGCGCCGCCGGCGGCGTGCATCTGGCTTTCGTCTTTCGTATATGTTTCCCGATAGACGCCGCGTTTCGCCGTGACATAACTTAGCGCGACCGGGCCAGCCTCCGCCTTGGACACATAAGTAAAGCTCGACCGCATGCTCAGCGGTTCGAAGACTTTCTGTTGGATAAGGTCGCGCCAGTTTTTGTTTACCGCAGCGCTGAGGGCATGGGCGCCCATGATCGGTCCGAAATTGGAATATCTGAATTCAATAGAACGCGGCTGCGAAAACTCGTTAGCGTGCGCCACATATTCAGATTCAGGAATAGTTCCGAAGTTTGCGGTGGCGTAATTCAATCCGCTGTCATGATATGGAATGGTGTGTGTAAAATGCGCGCGCAAAGGAACTTGGTCTGCGTTGATGGGCGCCGCCGGTTTCAAATCCTTCAAATAGTTGGTGACAGGGGCGTCCAGTTTAACAGCGCCTTCTTCGTGTAGCAGCGCCGCCAGTAATCCGAGAAAGGGTTTCGTCGTCGATTTCAGATAAAAGCGCGTGCTCGGCCCGGCCAGCGTGCAGGTTTGGAGCTCGCGGTAGCCAAACCCGCGCAGATAAGCGATCTCGCTGTCTTTAACGACCGCGATTGCAATCCCCGGCGTCAGGCTCGCGTTTGAAATGAAGTCTGTAATTCTGGATTCCAACTTTCTGGACACCACATTTCCGTCCCGCATACCCCCTGGATTGGCGTTCATGCCGCCGCAGCGATCAACGCTGAGGGCGCCTTCCTGGGCGAGAGCCGGCGCGCTCAACAAAAGGGCGCTGATGAACGGGAGAATTTGGAAACGCATCTGAAAACCACCTTTATCTGATCGTAAGCGCCGCCTTTTGGCGGTGATGTGAAATATTTATCAGCCGCAGATAGCGGTCTTGAACGAATTTAACACTTTTGCGTGTTAGCGCGGCGCCGCGGCGCGTTTCAAACGATCGTTAATCGCCTCGCCCAAGCCTTCTGCGGGGACGGGCGCGCAGGCGATGCCTGACAAATCGTGCGTTGCGACCAAACGGTCAAGCGCATGCAGATGATGAAAAAGATTGGCCGCCGCCTCGCGCAAGTCGCCGGTCTCGCTGAGATTGAGCGCATGATCGCTGCCGGCATTCGCGCCAAAGCCTAAAAACGCTTCGTCTTCATTCGGCGCCGCTGCGTTGAGCCGTATCTTTGACAGCGGTGCATAGTGGCTCGCCATCATGCCCGGCGCCTCGACATTTGCGGGGTGGGGCGTGGCTTTCAGCTTGCGGCCGATGACGCGCTCGATCTCTTCACCCGGAACGCCGCCGGGACGCAGCAGCGTCACATCATCGCCGATGACCTTCACGATGGTTGATTCAACGCCCACCGGACAGGGGCCGCCGTCAAGGATCATATCAATGCCGTCGCTGAGCGAGGCGGCCACATGCGCGGCGCGGGTCGGGCTGACGGCGCCGGACCGGTTGGCGCTCGGCGCCGCAAGCGGCCGGTCGACGGCGCGGATCAGGCCCCGCGCAATCGCGTGATCGGGCATCCTGACGCCAACCGTGTCGAGTCCGGCGGAAACGAGAAGCGACAGCCCGCATTCCGCGCGCCGCGGCGCGACCAGCGTCAACGGCCCCGGCCAGAAGGCTTTGGCCAGCCGCTCCGCCATCGGAGAGAATTCCACATGACGCCGCGCCATCTCAAAATCCGCCACGTGAACAATCAGCGGATTGAATTGCGGCCGGCCCTTTGCTTCAAAAATGCGCGCGACAGCGGTGTCATTGGTTGCGTCGGCGGCAAGGCCGTAAACGGTTTCGGTCGGCATCGCGACGAGACCGCCGGAAAGGATCAGATCTTTCGCCTTGCGGATGGCGTCGTCTGCTGCCTTGGCTGCATCCACGCGCACCAGCACGGCCTTGGATTTTGAGGTTTCGTCACCGATCATGATGAGCGCTTAGCACAAAACCGGTGCGGTTTGTCAGGCGCTGCGCGCACCGGCCGCGTTGGCTTGAGACACCCGATAGGCCGGGAAGGCGAGCGTAACGCTGGCGCCGCCCTCCGGACGGTTTGCAATGATCAGGTCGGCGCCATGGAGCCGCGCCAGACGGTAGGCGAGCGGCAAGCCGAGGCCCACGCCCTCCGCGCGGCGGTCAAGGTGATCCCCTGTGCTTGCAAAGGGCGTAAACAGGCTTTTGTCTTGCGGGTCCTCAAAGCCTGGGCCTTCATCTTCAATTGTGATTGACGCATGGTCGGGGGCGCAACGCACACTGATACAAACGATCCCGCCATCCGGAGAGAATTTGACCGCATTCGAAAGGCACTCGCCGACAATTTGTTGGCAGCGTGCGAGATCCGCCGTGACAAGGGAACACGGGTCGCATTTGACCTTGATTGTCACAGCATTTTTTTTGCTTTGCGCAGAGATTGCGGCGACACAGTCTTCAACCAGTGTCTCAAGTGAAAACGAGGTTTCGTTGAGCGGGAGGACACCGAACTCAGCGGAAGCGAACTTCAATGCAGAATCGGTGAGTCGCATTAATCGTGCGCCGCCGTCAACAATGCGGTCCAGATAATTGCTGCGGTCCACGGGGCACAGCGTCTCCTGATCGGACCGCCGCAGGATTTCAGCAAAGCCAACGACATGATGCACTGGTGTGCGCAACTCATGGCTCATCAGCGCAACAAACTGTGTGCGTTCACGATTTGCTTTTTCGTTTCGGGTGTTGGCTTCCTCGATCTGTTTTTCAATATCCATATTGGCTCGGTATTGAAAACGATGAGCCTCAATGCAGGTTGCAACAATGGAGGCGATCGCCTTCA
>JBCBSY010000009.1:0-13611 GCA_039818925.1 Pseudomonadota bacterium
ACTGTTATTTTTTGCTGTTGGCGCTTTTGCCACATTTTCCTCTGCTTCCGCCCAGGCGCCGGATGCAGCGCCGTCAACGCCGGTGGACGTGGTCGAGCTCGCGCCGTTTGAGCCAACGCGCGAGGACGCGGTGCTTGAAGCCTATGTGGACGGCGTTGTCGCGGCTCACATGCGCGAACACAAAGCGCCGGCGGTCTCTGTGAGCGTTGTCAAAAACGGCCGCATTGTTTTCGCCAGGGCGTATGGTGATGCGGATGTTGACGAACGCGTTGCCGCGGACGGTGTGGAATCCTTGTTCCGGATCGGGTCGGTGTCCAAGACCTTTATCTGGACGGCGGTCATGATGTTACACGAACGCGGCCTTATTGATCTCGATGAAGATGTGAATGTCTACCTCAAAGATGTTGTTGTGCCGGAGGCGTTTGGCGCGCCGGTCACCATGAAGCACTTAATGGCGCATCGTGCAGGGTTCGAAGAATCATTTGGCTTGTTCACGGTTTCTGATGCGGATGAGGTCAGTTTAACCGATGCGCTCAACGCCCATATGCCAAAACGCATTTACCCGCCTGGCGCGCGCACGTCCTATTCAAACTGGGGTTCGGGCCTGGCGGCGAAAGTTGTGGAGGATGTGTCGGGCGTTTCCTATGAAGAGTTTTTGCAGAACGAAATTCTTGCGCCGCTGTCGATGACGCATACGACGCTTCTGGCGCCGGCGTTGATGAGTGATGACACCCGCGCCAATCTTTCGAAGGGATATATGCTGCGAGACGGCGCTTATGAGGAAGCAGAATTTCTCGGGCTTGGGCCGTTTGCGCCGGCGGGCGCCATGTCTTCGACAGCGTATGACATGGCCCAATGGATGCTATTGCATCTTGGCGGCGGAGGGCATGACGGCGTGCGGCTGATGCGCTCTGAAACCCACGCATTGATGGTGTCGCGCCCATTTCAGGACAGGATGTTTGGCTCTGACATGACCCATGGTTTCCAGTCGGAGCGGTATCGGGGCGTTGAGACTTTTGGTCATGGCGGTGCGACGGCGGCCTATTACACCAATATGATGATGGCTCCCGAATTGGGGCTGGGCGTTTTTATATCGCAAAGCGCCACAACAGATCGGACCCTGGTTTCTGACCTGCACCGGCTTGTTATTGACCATATTTTGCAGCGCCCAGCGGACCCGGCGCGTGACGATCCGGCGTTTATAGACGCCGCTTCTGCATTTGCCGGGACATATCTCGGCAACCGCCGCTCGTTTTCGCAATTTGAAAAACTGTTCGCCCTTGGCGCTCAGGCGAAAGTCGCAGCAGCTCAGGATGGCGCGCTTGTTATCAGCGGCGGCGGCGAATCGATCCGCTTTGCGCCGCTTCCCGGCGCTCAGGATACTTTTGAATCACGGGACGGCCAGCGGATTGTGTTTGGCCGGAATGATGCTGGCGCCGTGACGCATTTTTCAGATGATACGGCGGTCCATTCGTATGAACGCGTTGATTTCAAGAGCAACGTAAATCTGTTTTTGGCGTCTTTGGGCGTGGCTTTGTTTTTCAGCGTGACGACCCTGCTTGGGGCCTGGCGTCGTCAGGGGCGTGATATGCTGCAAAGACCATCTGGCGCCCTGCTTGGCTGGGCAAGCCTTGCCGGCGCCGGGCTTGTCATTGCCTTTGCTATGACAACGTTGTGGGTGATTACTTACATGTCGTCTGCCGGCGTGACGGCTTTTGCGTCCTACCCTCCGGCACCGATCGTTTCTATGCGGTTTGCGGGGTTGGCCGTCTTTGCTTTTGCCTTGATGGGCGTCATTAGCTTGTGGCCTGCATGGAACTCTTCCGGCTGGAGCATCTGGCGCAAGCTGCACCATTCCCTGTTTGCGCTGTCGCTTGCGTTTCTCGGGCTCATGCTTGTGATCTGGAATGTTGTTTTCGCCGCAACGGCCTGAGTTTAAGCCGGGAATGCGCGCCGTAGCCGGCCATCGATCCGGATCGGTTCGATACGGTTGGTCAGCCCGGTCGATGGATCGGTTTCAATCACGACGCCGCAGATCGTCGCCTCGCCCGCGGCCGGCGCAAAACGCCCGCCCGTCATTTTTGTGGTGAAGCGGCGTAAGGGTTCGGATTTTTCCATGCCGATGACGCTATCATAATCGCCGCACATCCCGAGATCCGTAATGTAGCCGGTGCCGCGCGGCAGGATCTGATCGTCTGCGGTCGGGACATGGGTGTGGGTGCCGACCACGAGGCTTGCGCGCCCGTCAAGATGATGGCCCATCGCGGCCTTTTCTGATGTCGCTTCGGCGTGAAAATCAACGATGATGGCGTCCATGTCCTGGCCCAGCACCGCCCCCGCCAATTCACGATCCATCGCTGCGAACGGGTCGTCACACGAGGGCATGCCGTGTTGGCCTTGGGCATGAATAACCAGAACGCTTGCGCCATTTTCTGCCGCATAAACGCCGCTGCCGCGCCCCGGATTGCTGGACGGGAAATTAACCGGACGCAGCAGCCGGTCTTCGCGATCAAAAATGTCGATTTCCTCGCGTTGATCGTAGGCGTGGTTGCCCGTGGTCAACGCATCGGCGCCCGCTTCAAGAAAGTCCTCCGCAATTCGGGCGGTGACACCGAAACCGCCGGCAGCGTTTTCAACATTGACGACGATGAAATCGAGGGCGAGCTTTTTGCGAAGACCGGGCAGGCGATTCAACAGCGCCGTGCGCCCTGAACGCCCCACCACGTCTCCAAATACTGCTATCCGCAAAGCCGGTTCCGATCTTTCTCTAACAACGGATCGCGCCGCGCTCGGTGACGATCCAATCGAGCGGCTGATCTAGAGGGGAGAGCGGCAGGGCGTCAACTTCCTGCGCGCCATAAGCGTAGCCAACGGCCACTGGCTTTCCCTTTTCCCGGAGCGCCGCGAGGGTCCGGTCATAATAGCCGCCGCCATAGCCAAGACGCCCTCCGCTTCGCGTGAAAGCAAGCAAGGGAATAACCAAAATGTCAGGCGTCGTTTCGGCTGCAGCCTCCGTCGGGATTTGCGCGCCATACGCGCCGGTGGTCAACGGGTCGCCGGGCAGATAACGCCGAAACCCGAGCGGCGCTTTCTTGCGAACCACAACCGGAAGGGCGACGGCTGTTTTTTCTTCAAAAAGGGCTGACGCTAACGGTTCGGTGTCAAGCTCATCGCGGATCGGGTAGTAGAGCGACACGACAGGTTTGTTGGATCGGTCAATCGCGCTCAAGAAAGAACGCGCCGCATGAACCGCAGCGTCCGGGCGCGCTTTGGCCGCAGCGCGGCGTTCGCCCTTCATGCGCTCGCGCAGAATGGATTTCGGATCAAGCAAACCGGCGATTGGCGGCAGCATGGCGCTCATACAAGTCGATAAATTTCAAAACGCCGCCCTGGCCGTCGGACTTGTTATTCGCCCTGGACCCTAAGGACCAGGTGGGCGCCGCGTGATAAAGGCCAAGGGCCCTAGTCAGAGACAGCTCCCGATAGATGAGGTAAGGCCCCGGGGAATGTCATCCTGACGGGCCGGGCAGCGGAGCATAAATAGGGACCAGGCGTCCCTGCGTAAAGGGGGGCCGCGCAACGGGCCGCGAGGGAAGTTTTGTCCGGCCAACCTAGCTGGCGCGTTTCTCGTTCTCGTTGACCGTCATGGTCCGCCAGCTCGGATAGAGAAGGCAACCAAGAAAAGAGAATGACGCCGCCACCAGCATGACCAGGGCGAAAATACCGCCGCCCGCTTCGCCGAGCCAATTCGCCACGAGGCATGTGCAGGCGATAATCAGATAAGGATAAACCGGCGGATCCTGCGTCAGGTAGCGCCGGACAAAAAGCGCCATTGAAGCAAGCAACAAAACCAGTGAATAGACATCAAATATGGTGAACACAGGCGCACCCCATTTCTGCTGCAAAGAAAATAGGGAAGGGTCGTTAATTCGCGCTTAAGATTAAATTCCTCAAGGTTAACAGGATTGATGATCCTGATACTGATAGAGCCCGATCTGCGTGTCGCCATAGACGCGCCGGTCAGTTTCGGTGAAGCCTTTCACATCTGGCGGGGTTTCGTCTTTGGCCTGCTCAACGATGACAACGGCGTCGGGCGCCAACCAGAGCCCGGCATGCAGCGTATTCAGCGCCGGGGCGCATAAGTCTTTGCGATAGGGCGGGTCGAGAAAAGCCAGCGTGAAAGGCGGCCCGGCGCTTGCCGGTTTCGCGCCCAGCTCTGCTGCGGATCGGCGGTGAATGCGTGTTGCGCCGAAAAGCGACAGCGCCTCGATATTGTCTCGAATGGCGCCGCGGGCCACCGGGTCGGTTTCCACAAAAAGACACCACTGCGCGCCGCGCGACAGCGCTTCAAGTCCGAGCGCCCCGGAGCCGGCAAAAAGATCGATAACGCGCGCGCCTGCAAAATCCACATCCGGACGGGCCGCAAGAATATTGAACAGGGCTTCGCGGGTTCGGTCCGTTGTCGGCCTTGATGTCATGCCTTTCGGCGCGATGATCTGCCTGCCGCGAAATCTGCCGCCAATAATGCGCATGCCTCGTCTTGATCCTTCTTATCGCTGAATGCGTGTCGATCCGCCGTCTGGCTTTCATATCAAGCCGCTGACCAATAAGCGACTACCTCGCCTTGCCCTTGTATTTGCTGAAGGGCTCCGTGACCGCCTTTGTCACGGGCAACACGCTCAAGATTTTCCTTGTTGAAGATTCAGATGAAACGTTGAGCGAAGACCGGATTCGGTTTCGCAAAAGCTGGCTTCGTATCGTTGCCGATGATGAAACAGACTAGCCGCGAGGGCCGTTTGCCTTTGGCAGTGTTGATGCGCCTTGCGCTAGCGCAGGGCGTTGGCCTGCGCCAATTCTTCATCGACTTTTGCACCTTCCGCTGCGCGCGGTTTGGAAAGCCGGGCCAATAAGAGGAACGAAACAGGCGTTAAAAACAGGGTGAAGAAGGTCGCAAAGCCGAGCCCGCCAAAGATCACCCAACCCAGCGCGGCCCTTGCCTCCGCACCTGCCCCGGACCCGAGTATTAAAGGCAGGCTCGCCAGTAGCGTCGACATGGCGGTCATCAAAACCGGCCGCAGGCGTGTCATCGCTGCTTGTTCGATGGCGTCACGGACGCTTGCGCCGCGATCGCGGCGCTGGTTGGCGAATTCAACGATCAAAATCCCGTTCTTCGCCATGATCCCGATGAGCAAGACAAGTCCGATCTGGCTGAAATAGTTGATTGATCCACCGGTCAGAAGAATGGCGTAAATCGCGGCGGCGAGCCCGAAAGGCACGGTGACCATGATGATCAGTGAGCTGACAAAACTCTCGAATTGCGCCGACAATACCAGGAAAACAATCACTGCGGCGAACACAAAGACCAACAAGGTTGCGCGATTAGACTCCTCCAGCACCCGGGCTTCGCCGAGAAGCGCTATCGATTGCGAGCCTTGCAGCGCATCTGCGGAAAGCGTACGCAGCTCGCGAACCGCATCGCCAAGCCGCACGCCTTCTGCGAGGCTCGCCGATACGGACACGGCGCGCCGGCGTTGCTCGCGCGATAGGTTGGCGGCGACCGCCGCTTCCTCAATTGTCGCGACCGAGGCAAGCGGGACAAAGTCACCCGCAGCGGTGCGGACATAGAGATTGGAAAGGTCCGTTGGGTCATTCACCGGCTCGCCACCCGATGACACCATCACTTCGATGATGTCGTCCCCGATGAAAATTTCAGCCGCGCGGAACTCGTCCGCCATCGCCTGAATTGTAGAGGTGATGGCGGAGACTGGGACGCCCAAAGAAGTTGCCGCTTCGCGGTCAATACGGATAGAAACCTGGGGCTGCGATGTCTGAAAATTAAGCCGCGCGTTTGAGATCAACGGGCTCTGGCGCAGGCGGCCTGTAATTTCCTCGGCTGTTTCGCCAGCGGCGGTATAATCGTCGCCAACAACCGCGAATTGCAGGCCCTGTCCGCCGCCGCGGATGCCTAAAGAATTGCCGCTGCGAACAAAGGCGCGCGCGCCGGGTATATCGCTGATCAGCATGCGCACTTCGCGCTCAAAATCCTGTTGTGATTTCGAGCGGTCTTCCCATTCGGGCAAACGCAAAATGACAAAGGAACGATTGCCGCCGCCGATGCCGTTTATGGACATCACAGATGTGGCTTCGCCGCGATCAACGATTGTCTGCAGCCGGTTCTCAATCTCCAGCACCTTGCTGTCGAGATAATCGAAATTGGCGCCTTCCTGACTGACGACCATTGCAAAAACGCGTCCGCGATCTTCCGTCGGCGTCAGTTCTTTTGGGGTCATGGAGAAGGCCGTATAGGCGCCAGCGGCAAAAACAAGAGACAGCACCGCGGGTATGATGGGCCTGCGCAGGCAGAAACGCATCATCGGACCATAAATCGAGGCGAGGAACCCGGTCGGCTTTGTTACCGGTTGGCCGCCCTCTTTTGCGGTCGCCATTTCTTCCCGGAACTCGCGGCCAAGCCGCACCGTCAAGACCGGACAGAGCGTTAGCGCCACAAAAGACGAGACCATCACGGCAAAGGCGAGAACGAAGCCAAACTCGGAAAAGAGCTGGCCGGCCTGTCCAGGAAGAAACGAAATCGGAATAAAGACGGCGACCAAGGTTGCGGTTGTGGCAAGCACAGCAAACACAATTTCTCTGGTGCCGAGCACGGCGGCGGCGCGTTTGCCGGCGCCCATGCCGCGCCATCTTTGAATGTTTTCGGTGACAACAATTGCGTCATCGACGACCAGACCGGTCGCCATGACCAGCGCCAGCAGGGTGATGATATTAATGGAAAAACCTGCAAGCCAGAGCGCGGCGACGGTGCCCAAGAGGGACACCGGGATTGTAACGGCCGGAATAATGGTCGCGCGCATCGACCGCAAAAACAGGAAGATCACGACGACAACGATCCCTGTCGCCATCAAAAGGCTGCGGAAAACCTCGCGAATGGCGGCGTTGATGAAGACCGAATCGTCCACCGAGACATCGATTTCTACGTTCGGCGGCAGCGATCGCGACAACTCTTCAACGGCGGCGGTAACTTCTTTAGAGACTTCCACCGTGTTGGATTGCGCCTGACGGATGATGCCGATGCCGATGCCCGGCGCCCCATTGACGCGCGCTGTCGTGGTTTCGTCTTCAAAGCCCCATTCGACGATCGCAACGTCTGAAAGCCGCGTTTCGTCATCAAGGCGCAGGGCCCCGATCTGTTCCGGCGTCTCCGCGGCGGACTCAGCGCGGATCAGCAATTGCTGCACTTCATTACGCAAGCGACCGCTGGGCGCGCTCAGTGTTGATGAGGCGATCAGCTGTGATACATCTTCAACGGTAAAACCGCGCGCTGCGAGCGAAACGGGCATGACGCGGACACGGATAACCCGGTTTTTCACACCATAATCATCGGCTTGCGCAACGCCTTCCACAGCTTGCAGGCGCGGCAAGACAACATCATCGACAAGGTCCGCAAGATCGCCGGGATCCATGCCTTCTGCAGAAACTGAAAGGCGCATGATGGGCGAAGAATCAGTATCCGCCTTGATAACATTCGGTTCTTCGACCCCGTCCGGCAATTCACGGGTTACGGCGGAGACCGCGTTTTTCACGTCGGTGGCGGCGATGTTGATATCGACGCTGGAGGAAAATTCGGCAGTGATGTTGCTGCGCGCGAAGCTTGATGACGATGAAATCGACTGCACCCCATCGACCTGTGCAATGGCGCCTTCAAGGATAGCGGTTACCTCTGCGTCAATCGACTCCGGGGTCGCGCCAAGATAGGTGGTGCGTACCGAGACAACCGGTCGGTCCACGTCAGGAAGTTCGCGCACCTCCACGCCGTTGAGCGCGGCGAGACCGGCGATAATGATCAACAGGCTGATCACCGCGGCGAGGATAGGCCGCTGGATGAATATGCCGATGAAACCGGCGTTGCTGGACGTCGCGTTTGCAATCTTAGTCGTCATGGGATTATTCGCCGCCGCTGAAAGCGCCAGGTCCCGACGCGCTAACCGATGGCGAGCCGTTGCGTTGACTAGTGGGCGGAGAGATTTCAGGCAGCGGCATTCCTGGCCGGATACGGTCTGCGCCTTCCCAGACGATGAGGTCGCCGGCTGAAACGTCCCCGGCAACCAGAACATTTTCGTCTGTGCGTTGAAGAATAGTCACAGCGGCGCGGAGGGATGTTCCGTCTTCCCCGCGTTTCCAGATGAAAGGTCCGTTGCGATCCCACTGGATGGCGAGCCCGGGAATTGCAACCGCCGGCTCGCCGGCGTTGGTTGTCGAAACAGCAAAGATGGCGCCGGGCAGGAGGCGCTGGTCTGAATTTTCAAAACGCGCTTCAAGACGCAAGGTTCGCGTGTCCGGGTTGACCCGACTGTCAATCGCCGAGAGGCGTCCTTGGTGAGGAAGGCCACCGGATGCAAGTTGCGCAGTCACAGGCTGACCGATTTCAACCGACGTCGCGGCTTCCTGCGGAATAGAAAATTCAATGACAATCGACGAGGTGTCGTCGAGTGTCGTCACCATATCGCCCGCGCGCAGATAGTCTCCGGCCTCGATATCAGTGAGCCCGATTACGCCGTCAAAAGGCGCCCGGATGGTGCGTTGCTGGACGGCGAATTCGGCGGCGCGCAAATCGGCTTCGATGGTTTTGAAGTTGTTGAAGGCGGCTTCCGCCTCCAGCTCAGACGCGGCTTCAGTCTCTACCAGATCCGCATAGCGCTCTGCATTTTCCTTTGCGATCGGATATTGGGCCTGGGCGCGATAAAGCGCGATGCGTTGTTGTTCATCATCGAGACGCAATAGAACATCACCCTGCGCCACCTTTTTCCCGGGGGCGATATTAACCTCGGTGACAATCCCGGTAGCCTCTGACGTAAGGGCGACGCTTTTCAGCGCTCTACCTTCGCCAATGACATCAAGAGTACGACCGACGGATGCGGGCTCCGCCGCCGCCATACTGACGGCAGGTGTAAAGCCGCCGCGGCCCGGAGGACCGCCTGGACGCCCGCCGCGTTGACGGGACGCGGCCTCGCCGCGTGCGCCAGCCGAAGCCGGGTCTGCGGCCGCCGTCTGCGAACCGCCGCCAGCGTTCGTTAACACAAACGCGGTCGCGGCCGCGCCGATGACGAGGCCGACCATTGCGCCGACTACCAGTGATCCTGGCGTTTTCATGAACCTTGCGTCTCCAAAGGACGCGAAAAGCATCCGGTTAATGTAAGCCTATAATATAAACTAACGTAGGAACTATTACGATCTGTCGGTGCGCGTGGATGATCTTGCGATGCAATATTGACGCCCCGATAAGGCGCTGAAATTTATAGCAAATTTCGGTTGCTCACGGCGCCCGGTCTTGGTCGTTCCCATTTCGGTCAGGCTTGGCGTATCCTCATACGGCAATCCATCGTTTCTGAAAGGGAGTTTTCATGCCTTCACGCCGATTTGAACCATCCCGCCGTGCGCTGTTTGGCGGCGTCTCCATTCTCGCCGCCGGCGCCGCGATGGGCGCTTCCGCATCCGCTCAGGACGCAGCGGCCAGTGCGAGTCTTGAAGGACAATCGGTGCTGATCACCGGCACAAGCTCCGGCTTCGGACGATTAACGGCGCTGCATCTTGCAAGGCTTGGAGCGACCGTAATCGCCTCTATGCGCAACCTGGATGGCGGCGCGCGCAGGGAAGCGCGCGAGTTATTGCAGATTGCAGAGGACGAAAATCTTTCATTATCGGTTGTTGAAATTGATGTCACCAACGACGCGCAAGTGGCCTCGGGTGTTGCGCGGGCGGAAGAGATTGCAGGCGGCGCACTGGATATTCTTGTCAACAATGCCGGGATCGGCATGGGCGGGCCAATCGAGGTCGCCGATATGGAAGCCGCACAAGTGATATTCGACACTAATCTTTTTGGCTATCTGCGCATGGCGCGCGCGGTATTGCCAAAAATGCGCGCAAAAGGCGAAGGGCTGATCTTTAATGTCTCCTCCCAGCTCGGCCGCATTATTATTCCGAATATCGGCATGTATTGCGCGACAAAATTCGGTGTGGAAGCGATGTTCGAAAGCATGGCCTATGAGATCGCCCCCTTCGGTGTTGAGGTGACCATCATCCAACCGGGCGGCTACCCTACAAAAATTTGGGAGAACAGCGCGCAATATATGGACCCGCTGATGGCGCGCGTCAGTGATGAACGCAAAGAGGCTTACGCTGCGCATCTGGAGATCACGCGCGGTCTTTTGCGCGGCGGCGGTTCAGCCGACCCGATGGACGTGCCGCGCGCCATCGCCGAGATTATCGCCATGCCCGTGGGGTCGCGCCCCTTGCGCCGGCCGGTTCACCCCAATTCACAGGCAATGGAAGCCGCAAATACTGCAATGGCGCAGATTCAGGCCAGCGTCCTTGGCGGCGGGCGATACGCGAGTTGGCATGACGCCGTGACGGACTGAGTCTGCACTGGTTTCGCGGACACGCACCCATCCGACAGAATGTGCTCTGCGTAAACTTTTCATGAAAACAACGCCAAGCCTGACAGTATTTTACGACGGCGCTTGCCCGCTTTGTGCGCGCGAAATCGCGTTCTACCAGCGTCGGGCCGGGGCGCAGTTTGTTGAATGGCGAGATATCAGTGGGGCCGAAGGAGATGTCGCGCCTGGATTGTCTTGCGATGCTGCGATGGCGCGGTTTCATGTGCGAACAGGCGATGGCGAACTTCACAGCGGCGCGCCGGCGTTCGTTCATCTTTGGTCGAGGCTCCCCGCTTTTCGATGGGCGGCGATGATCGGCCAAATCTGGCCCTTTTCTGCATTGCTGTCATTTGCCTATTCGGTGTTTTTGAGAGTGCGCCCGCGCCTGCAATCTCTTGCGGCAAGCGCATGATTGTTCGCTTCAGCGCCGACGCTGGCGGTTGATAAAGATGCATCGAAAAAGCGACCTGCCGGAAAAGACTTGCGCCGTCTGCGGGCGTCCCTTTGCCTGGCGCAAGAAATGGCGGCGCAACTGGGATGCGGTGCGCTATTGCTCCGAACGCTGTCGAAACAGGCGGCGCGCGCTGTCTGCGGACAAGCCGCGCCCCATGACCTGACGTCATGTCATCGCGACATTTGCGCAACCATTCCGGCCAATTCCACGCAAAGCCCTTTCGCTCTGTATTGGGAATAGGCTAAAGACCGGCGCGTCGCGCGATTTTTGCGCATGCGAGCCATTCAATGACGACAACGGCCAAATCAGCGCCGGGCGAGACGCTTTCGCCCTGGCGGCGCGAGTTTTTCGCGCTGATGACCATCGGTTTTCCGATGGGGCTGACCCAGCTCGTCCAATTTTCCATCAACACAGTTGACGTCTTGATGATCGGCCGGCTCGGTCCGGAACCGCTGGCGGCGGCGGCGCTCGGTCTTGTGATGTTTTACGTTCTCTTCGTGGCGGGCATGGGGCCGGCCATGGCCACGTCGCCTATGGTGAGCCAGGCGCTTGGTGAAGACGCAGACAATGTCCGCGATGCGCGTCGTTCCGTACGCATGGGACTTTGGGTCGTCGGTATTTTTACGCCGATCCTGTCGCTGATCTATTTCTTTTCAGAAGAGTTCGCGATTTTCACAGGACAACCCCCTGAGGTCGCGCGCCTTGCTGAACCTTATGTGCTGGCGCTTATGCCGGGGCTGCCCTTTGCGCTGGGCGTCATCATCCTCAGAAATTTTCTCGCCGCCATTGAGCGGGCGCGAGCGCCGCTCATCTTTATTATTCTGACGACGTTCTTGAATGCGCTGCTCAACTATCTTTTGATTTACGGGAACTGGGGCTTCCCACGGCTGGAGCTTGTGGGCGCAGGACTTGCGTCATCGATCTCGCATGCGGTCGGGTTTTTCATGCTGGTCGCCTATATCGGCTGGGAAAAGCGCGCAAAGACGTTTCAGCTGTTTCACAATTTCTTCCGCTCTGACTGGCCGCGCTTTGCAGAAGTCGCGCGCCTGGGCTGGCCTATTTCTGTGACCATTGGATTTGAAGCCTGGCTCTTTAACGCGGCGGTTTTCCTGATGGGCCGAATTGGCGTCGCCGAAATGGCGGCCTATCAGGTCGCGCTTAATGTGGCGGCAATGGCGTTCATGATGCCGCTTGGGCTTTCCATGGCGGGGGGCGTGCGCGTTGGTCTGATGGCGGGCGCGAAAGACCGCCCTGGCGTCAGGCGCGCGTCGGTCATGGCGATCCTCTGCTGCATTGGCGCGATCATGATTATCGCCATTCCGGTGATGATCTGGCCGGTTGAGATTGCCGGACTTTATCTGGAACGCAGCGAGGACGCCAACACGGCGGTTCTGGCGTTAGTGGTCGCGTTCCTGCCGATCGCCGCGGCTTTCGCATTGTTTGACGCAACTCAGGTTGCAGCAGCGCAGGCGCTGCGGGGGCTGAAGGATGTCCGTGTGCCGATGTTCCTGACCGGCTTTAGCTATTGGATTGTTGGCTTCCCGCTTGCGGCCTGGCTTGGGCTTGGCACGCCGCTCGGCGCGGTTGGCGTCTGGTGGGGCCTGCTGGCGAGCCTATCGTGTGCGGCGGCCTTGTTGGGGGCGCGGCTATGGTGGATCACGCGTGACCAGCATCCGCACGCGTCTCCAACGCCAGGGCTATGACCGCAACCGCGCCCAAGGCCCTTCGATCGCCAGGGTAAAACCTGGCGACTGAATATTGACGAACATGACCGAACCATCAGGTGAAAAACACGCGCCGCAAAATTCAGCCTGATCTTCATGAGCGTTGCGGGCGAAGTCATAGACCTTGCCATCCGGCGTCAGTCCCCGCAGATATTGATCGCCGTAGCCATCCTCGCACAAAATAAGATCGCCCCACGGGGCATAGGCAAGGTTGTCGCACAAATCGACGACATCCGAGCTGGGCGATTCATAAATCAGGGTAAGCTCACCGGGTGATTTTCCTTCATCGCTTTTGCCTTCGCGCACAGATGGCGTGTAGCGCCAGACCTGCCCGGCGCGCGCAGCGCCGCCCTGGGTGCAATTGAAATAGACGGCGCCAGGATCGCCCGGGCGCTTTCCGTAAGCCATGCCTTCGCCGCGACAAAACCGCGCCGCGCCAGCGGCGAAGCCGCGTTGCGCAAGATCGCCGTCAGGAGAGATGACATCTTCAAGGTCAATCCACTCAACTGCGAATGACTGACCAACAGCCACGCTGCCGGCGCCGCCCGAACCCCAATCCCGCGGCCAGTTGCGCGTGTCGGCGGAGCGCCAGTCGCGGATCGCCAGCGCTTGCAGGCGCCCGCCGCGCGCCAGTTCCCGGTGCGTGTTTGGCAGAAAACGGTAGAACAGACCCACCGCGCTGTCTTCGGTGAGATAGATAATCTCCGTATCGAGATCGACGGCGGCGGCTTCATGGGCGAAGCGGCCCATATCTGTCAACGGATTGGCGTCAACTGGCCTCGTGGCTGCAATCGGGACTTCAAAGACGAACCCATGATTTTTTTGTGCATCTTCAGGGGCAGTGATTGCTGACTCTTCGCATGAAAGCCAGGACCCCCAGGGCGTCGCACCGCCTGCGCAATTTCCCGTGGTGCCGGCGAGCGACGCCCTGGGGGTCCTGGCTTTCATGCGAAGAGTCAGCAATCACTGCCCCTGAAGATGCACA
>JBCBSY010000010.1:0-13345 GCA_039818925.1 Pseudomonadota bacterium
GGCAGGCGGCGTTTTATGTCAATGCGCGCGGGTTTACATCCTCGCTCATTCCTGGCGCGGCGAACAGCTTCGAGACTGTCTTTGACTTTATTGATCATCGCCTGCTGATCCTTGCAACCGATGGCCGGACAGCGGAAATAAAACTAACCGACATGGCGGTGTCGGATTTCTATTCCAAATTCAAGGCCGCACTTAAACACCTCGGCGCGCCAACCGGTATTCATCACGCGCCGAACGAAGTCGAAAACGCCTTGCCATTTGCAGCGCAAACAGAACCTGGCGTTTATGACCCACAGGTCGCACAGGATTTTTGGCGCGCGCTGCTTGCGTGCGATCTCGTTTTCAAGAAATTCCGCACTGGTTTTCTTGGAAAATCCAGTCCCGTCCATTTGTTCTGGGGCAGTTTCGACCTGGCCGTGACGCGGTTTTCAGGGCGCACCGCGCCGATCCATCCTGGCGGCATCCCCGCGCTCCCGGACGAAATAACGCGCGAAGCCTATTCACATGAAGTGAGTTCTGCTGGCTTTTGGCCAGGCGGCGGCGCAACCAACTTTCCGGCATTCTACGCATACGCCTATCCAACGCCGGATGGCTTCAGCAAAGCTGACCCGGGCCACAAATACGCCTATTTCGATGACGCATTCGGAGAGTTCATCCTGCCATACGACGCCATTCGAAAAGCAAAAACTCCAGAGGCGGATTTGCTGGCGTTTTTGCAATCAACATACAGCGCCGCCGCTGATCTTGGCGGTTGGGATCGCGCTGCGCTCGAGAGCGAGCTTGGCGAACCGCGCCGCCCGCGCGCCGTCGGTTAAGACAGGCTCGGGGCCTTTGCGTAATATATTACTCTTGTTTGACGCCGTTGATATAGACCGCTCCGCCCCCGCGGCGTGTCATGCGGCCATTGACGCTGTCCATCCGCACTTCTGAGGACCCATAGAGCGTCAGATCTGGCTGCGTCACCGCACCCCGGAAGAATACACCGCCCGAACCATCAATGAACGCGCGCAACCGGTCAGTCCGGCCCGCTTTGACCGCAAGCGCGCCGGACCCCGCGATCCGCGCGGTCACCGGTCCGTCCATGCGCGTTGCGCGCACCAAACCTGATCCGGCGATGGAAACATCCAGCATTCCGTCAATATCGCCTAGCACCACGTCTCCCGGTCCCGCCACATCAACATCGACGATCGATGCATTGCCGACACGCACATCCGCATCACCGGACACATCAATTTCCAATCCGCCATCCACAGACCCCATGACGAGGCGCGAGCCATGGACGACGCCAATTACCGCTTCTCCCACGTCGCTTGTCTCGCCATAAACATAGCATGCATCGAGCGTTAACGCGCCCGCCAGCCGTTCCATAACAAGCACGATGCGCGCATCGATAAATTCAACGTCGCCCTCGTAAGGCATCAGGACTTCGATCACCGGAAAGGCGGCGAAAAAGCCTTCGTCGACCTCTTCTCCGGTTGTCAGGGCGCGGCCTTCGCGGGGAATGAATTCGCGGGTGATGCGGCGATCACAGCAATTTTCTGTGTCATCCGCTCGCCACCTTTCACCGCTGATAACGAGAACACCGTCTTTTTCTTCCATCGCGACGGGCGTGTGCGTATCGCCCTGGCGAATGACAACATCCACCTCATCGCCACTGGTTGTCTTGATCTCAACCGTCCCGGTGAAATCCCGAAATGAAACATCGCTCAGCGCATAAGTTTCCGCCTGCGCTGGTGTTCCAATCATCGCCAACAGCAGGCTCGCTCCCGCAACAAGCGCATGGTTTGTTTGTAAAATCGACATTGCTCCACCTTGCCCTTTCGAGCGCTGGTTCATCTTAACCTTTTTGCCCCCTCATCGCAGCAATTTCCGCGCCGAGCGCCGCCGGGCCCGCATTCACAAACGCACGAAGGCGACCTATAGCTGCTCTCATGTGGGACCGGCTTTTTACAAACGCAGTGCTTGCGACGATGGTGGACGGCGCGCCCAGCCTCTATGGCTTGGTCAAAAACGGGGCGCTCGCTGTCAAAGACGGGCGGATCGACCATATCGGACCAATGGCGGATCTGCCCAAAGACGCCCGGGCGAAGACGACAACGGACCTTGCCGGCGCGCTCATCACGCCGGGGTTGATCGACTGCCACACGCATCTGATTTACGCGGGCGACCGGTCTGCTGAATTCGAAGCGAGGTTGCTCGGCAAAAGCTATGAGG
The DNA here is from genome assembly GCA_039818925.1 of Pseudomonadota bacterium. Classification (GTDB taxonomy): domain Bacteria; phylum Pseudomonadota; class Alphaproteobacteria; order Caulobacterales; family Parvularculaceae; genus Hyphococcus. The sequence continues at coordinate 2,215 of JBCBSY010000010.1, forward strand.
AAATCGCCCGCGCAGACGGCGGAATTTTATCCACCGTTCGAGCGACCCGGGCCGCTAACGCCGATGAGCTGGTTGCCGCCGCACTGCCGCGCCTTGACGCCATGATCGCCGAAGGCGTCACGACTGTTGAAATAAAATCGGGCTACGGACTAACACTTAACGATGAATTGAAAATGTTGCGGGCGGCGCGTCGCCTTGGCGAAATGCGCCCCGTCCGCGTCAAGACCACACTCCTTGCCGCACATGCCGTCCCGCCAGAATTTGCTGGCCGCGCTGACGATTATGTTTCGCACATATGCGATGAGATTCTGCCAGCGGCGCATGCAGAAAACCTTGCCGATGCGGTGGACGGGTTTTGCGAAGGCGTTGGATTTTCGCCAGCGCAGATTGGGCGTGTTTTCGAGAAAGCGGCCTCACTAGGAATGCCGGTCAAACTCCATGCCGAGCAGCTTTCCGATCTTGGCGGCGCGAAGCTCGCGGCTGGATTTGGCGCCTTGTCCGCCGACCACCTTGAACATCTGCGGTCCGTCGACGCCGACGCGCTGGCGCAATCCGGAACCATAGCGGTCTTGTTGCCAGGGGCGTTTTATTTTTTACGCGAAACAAAATCGCCTAATGTTGAGGCTTTGCGCGCCGCCGGGGTTCCCATCGCCGTCGCGACCGACTGTAATCCTGGCACCTCGCCGATGACCTCGCTGCGCCTTGCCATGAACATGGCGTGTGCGCTTTTCCGCCTGACGCCGGAGGAAGCGCTGGCTGGGGTGACCCGAAATGCGGCCCGCGCGCTCGGCGTCGGCGACGCCGGCACACTTGAGACCGGCAACCGGGCGGACCTTTGTATTTGGAATGAAAAGAGCCCCGCCGCCCTCACCTATAGCATTGGCGGGAACGGTCCGAAGGAAAGAATTCTCTCCGCCCTGCCATAATCCGCTTAAACTGGTGAATTTGTTGATTGAAAAGCGCTAAGGGGCGCTAGATAAATATAGCGCTTGTGTGACATATACCTGTTGCAGCCCGGGGCGATGAGCGGCTGGCGATATTCTGATCCGAAAGACGCGCATTGATTTGGTCTCGATGCGCAATGTCGGGCTGGAATTTGTCCGGCGCTACTGCTCGGCCCCGTCTGAATTGATTGTGAGCAAAGAATGTCGACTGCGTCGATGATCATCAATGCCAAGAGTAGCCGCAACGCCCTGCTTGCGGAAGATCTCTTGCATATCTCAAAACGCCATCAGGATATTCGCCCTTACGTGCTTGAGCGAATGGAAGATCTTGACCGCACGCTTGACGATATCGAACGCGCAGATTCTGACACGCTGATTGTTGCTGGCGGCGACGGCACCATGCAGGCAGCCATTACCAGTTCCATCAATAAGGGCCGCTTCCAAAACGAACCGACTTATGTCGCCCTGCCCTGCGGCATGACGAACGTCATCGCGAATGATTGCGGACTTCAGGGGCCGCCGGCCACGTCGCTCGACAATTTCTTGTGGCGTCGCGGCCGGGGTGAAATTTCTCGCGTGGAACGGCCGCTGATCGGGATGCAGCTGTCGCGACAACAGGACCCAATTTACGGCTTTTTTCTCGGCGCAGGCCTGTTTCATACGGCGGTACAATTCAGTCGTCAGAATGTTCAAAAGATTGGGGCAAGGCGTTCTGTCGCCGTCGCCCTTTCGGCTGTTGGTTTCATCGTCAAGACTGCGTTTGACAATGCAGACGGACCGGCGCCTCTGCCAGTTGAGATTCTCAACCACGACAGTGAATGGGAAGATCGAAACCTCTCGATGATCCTGATGACAACGCTCAACAGTCTTTCAGCCGGAATCTTTCCTTTTTGGGGCGAAGGCCCCGAACCCATGAATGTCATGACAATTGGCTATCCAAGAAAGAAGCTCCTTCGAGCAGCCCCGAAGGTCTTGCGTGGAAAAAGAGCCCCTTGGTTTGAAAAAGCGGGTTATCATAGCTGGAAAACGGATGAATTACGCATGCGTTATGACGGACCCATAGTCTTCGATGGTGAAATCTTTCAAACGACACGCGGCGAAGACCTGATTTTCAAAGTCTCGCATAAAGCCGCTTTTCTGGTTTGATGAACCCACGCGTTCCGAACGATCGTTGCCGGGAAACCGCTTTTGAGGACCTCAAAGCGCGGGTCCGCGCCGTATCAACGGCGCCGCTGAGCGCGCCTGCGGCGCATGTTTTAGAGGCGCTATTAGACAAGTATCCAGGGGCCGCCGCACTGTTTTATGGATCCGGCGTCAGCGTTTCTGCGGCGGAAGAACCCTCCAGCATCATGTTTGATTTTTATATCATCGCTGACGACTATGATGCGGTTTACTCAGCATCCGTTCTAAAAATAGCAAATAAGCTCATTCCGCCAAATGTTTTCTACTTCGAAACACCGTCGCGATTTGGAACACTGCGCGCCAAATATGCTGTCCTTTCCATCAAGCATTTTGAACAACTGGTGAGCGATGCAACATTCCATTCCTATTTCTGGGCGCGCTTCGCCCAGCCGACCCGGATCCATACATCGGATAAAAAAATGGCCGCGCGGTTGGAGACAGCGCTGGCGACAGCGATCACAACTTTTTGCGTGCGAGCAAGCGGATTGATGGGCGGCCCCTTCACAGCGAAAGATTTGTGGCTGGACGGGCTTGGCGCTTCCTATAAAGCCGAGCTTCGTGCGGAAGATAAAACTCGCAGCGCCAGACTAATCGAGAGTTATGGGGATTGGACTGAGAGGGTTACGGAACCGGCGCTGGTGGCGGCGGGACTAAGCCCTCAAACCAATGAGAATCGTTTCACAATTTCTGATAAGCCCCGAGCATCAAGTGCAACCGCATGGCGCATCCGCGCCTTCGCAGGCATCTTCCTTTCGGCCTTGCGGCTGTTAAAGGGGACGCAAACTTTCCAAGGGGGCATCGACTATATCGCCTGGAAGATCAAACGCCATTCGGGCATCGATATCAAAGTGACCGACTGGGAGCGCAAACATCCAATGTTGGCCGCGCCTGGCGCGGCTTTGCGTTACTATCGCCTGCGGTCGGCGAAACAAAAGCGAGACTAGATGCCTGTTCTGTCTACGGAAGATGTTGATCTCTATTACGAAGTGCTTGGCGAGGGTCCGCCCCTGCTCCTGATTGCCGGTCTTTCCAGCGACGGCGCCAGCTGGGGGCCGGTCGCACCCTCGCTCGCAAAGTCGTTTACGCTGATCATGCCGGACAATCGCGGCGCCGGTCGAACCCGGGATAAGGGCGCAATCTCGATTGACGCCATGGCGCGAGACTGTGCAGCCCTGCTTGACCACCTGTCGATCACGCAGGCTCATGTGCTTGGACACTCCATGGGGGGCGCGATTGCGATGGCTCTCGCAAGCACCGCCCCGGACAGGGTCCACCGCCTTGCGCTGACAGCAACCTCGGCTAAAACGCCCGCGCGAACGATTTCGGTGATCGATTCACTGCTAGCGCTGCGAGAGGCCGGCGTTAAAGACGAAATATGGCTTCGCGCGTTTTTTCACTGGCTCTTCGCCCCCGCCTTCTTTGAAAACGGGGCGGCTGTCGACGCCGCCATTGCGCTCGCCATCGCCTATCCTCACGCACAATCAACAGCAGATATGCGCCGGCAAGTCGACGCCATTCGCGCCTTTGACGCCTCCCAATCACCGGCCCGGCTCAAGGCGCCGACGCTGGTCCTGATGGGAGAAGATGATCTCATGTTGCCGCCGGAGGTTGTCACAGCCGGCTTTCACGCCGCTCCCAACAAGCAGGTGGAAACCCTCGCCGGCGCGGCGCATTCGCTCCACTGGGACCAGCCGACGGCGTTTACGGCCGCCGTGTCGGCGTTTTTTCGCTCAGCGTGATAATCCGGTTCTATCGCCGGGATTGATCACGCCTCCAGTAGGCTTTACAAGCACTTTTTGCGCAACCGGAAAACGCTCCGCTGGCCGAGTAAAACGGCTATTTTGCAGCTAAGCGCGATCCGGGAATGTCTTGAGGCGGCGAGTAAAACGCCCCGTTGACGGATACTCGGCGCAAACCATTGGAGGTTTCGCAGATCGAGTAAAACGGTCTGTGCAGCGCTTCGCCAATGAAGAGTTTTTTATTCTCATGAACAAGCTGGTTCTTTTTACCGCTCTTGCGAGCGGCATTGTCATCCCGTCTGCCTTTGCGCAGGACGACGAAATCATTGTCACAGCGTTCCGGCGCGAGCAGACCCCCCAGGATGTGGGCGTGGCGCTAAACGTTTTCGCGGGGCCTGATCTAATCGCCCAGGGCGTTAATCAGGTGAACGGGCTGGAGAATCTCGTACCTAACCTGGAAATCGAGAACCAGTTCGGCTCGTCTCAACCGAGTTTTTCAATCCGCGGCGTCGGCTTTCGTGACTATGCGACGAACAACGCGCCGACGGTCGGCGTCTATGTCGATGATGTAGCCTATCCCGTGCCGGTAATGACCCAAGGGGTTTTGTTTGACGTGGAGCGTGTTGAAGTCTTGCGCGGACCGCAGGGCACCCTTTATGGCCGCAATACGACGGGCGGCGCCATCAAGGTTATCAGCGCGCAGCCGACGGAGGATCTCGCGGCGGGCTTTACCATAGAGAGCGGGCGTTTCGGTCGGGTGGAGGGAGAAGGCTATATCTCCGGCCCGGTAAGCGATTCAATCCGTGTACGTCTTTCCGGCGCCACCGCCCATGGCGGCGGCTGGCAAATTAACCGCGAGACCGGCGAGGAGCTGGGTGATGCAGAGCAATACGCATTGCGTGGACTTGTTGCGGTTGACGTTGCGCCGACGGTGGAAGCCTTGTTCAATCTGCATGGGTTTGTCGATGATTCTGACGGTCTCGGCCTGCAGCTTTTCAATGACAGCCTGCTGGACCCAACAGCGCTGGCCCATGCCGGCCGGAGGGAAACCAGCTTCGGTTCTTCGGCCGCCTTCTCTACCTTGACCGGCGTCGCCGAAGACGACGGCCTTCCGCGACAATGAAGGCTGGGGGACAAGCTTTACCTTGAACGCAGGGCTTGGCGGCGCAACGCTCACCTATATCGGCGCCTATGAAGTCCTGAACCGCAAAGAGTTCAACGACTTCGACGCCCTCGCCCTTGGCGGCGCCGGCGTTTATTTTGAATCAAGCGCGGACGTAATGTCCCACGAATTGCGGGCGTCCGGTCAATCGGGACGTCTTAACTGGGTCGGCGGGGTTTATTATTCCGAAGAAGACCTGAACGAGCTTTATCAGTCCGACTTCGTCGCCAGCTTTGGCCCAGGCTTCGCGGTCTCAACGCCCTACCAGCAAAAAGTTCGCACCGCCGCATCCTATCTCCACGGCGATTATGAAATCAGCGATCTTGTCACCATTGTCGCGGGCCTGAGATATGAAGACGAAGCCCGCAAACTCAGAAACCTCGGAACATTCGCTGTCGCGACAGGCGCGCTGAATTTCGCCAATGGAACGGTTGATGGAACCCTTGAAAACCGCGATCTCGATTCCGAAAACCTGTCAGGAAAGATCGGCTTAGACATCAATCCGTCAGATGACTTATTGATCTATGCGCATTTCAGCCGCGGCGTGAAATCCGGCGGCTTCACCGCCTACAACACGTTGAATGCGAACGCCGTTGATCCGTTCCTGCCGGAAAAACTCAACGCCTTTGAGGTTGGTTTCAAGTCCTCCCTCGGCGACCTGCTGGAATTGAACGGCGCTGTTTTTTACTACGACTACAAAAATCAGCAGGTGCAGTCCGCAATTTTCGTCCCGGCCCCGACGCCCGCCACCATGCCGGCGATTGTCGGCCGGATCGTCAACGCCCCGGAAAGCGAGATCTTTGGCGCGGAAATGGAAGCCGTTCTAACGCCGACGACCTGGCTGTCCATTGGTCAGTCTCTCGGCTACCAGAAAGGCGAATTCAAGGAATTCAGCGATCTCGACACCGTCGCAACCCAAGCGGCAATTGACGCTGGCGGCGCGGTGTCGCCGGTCTTCACCGATCGTGCGGGACAGGATCTCGGCTTTCCCAATCTAAGCTATCAAGGGTTTGTCAGCATTGAGACGCCGCTGGCGGGCGAATGGTCGGCGCGGGCGCGCTTTGATTATTCGTATCGCGATGACTTGGCCTTGCCGCTGTTGGGTCCAGCCTACCGGGTGGATGATTACTGGCTCGCCAACATGCAGCTCGCAACAGGTCCGGATGACGGACGCTGGGAGCTGGCGCTCTGGGGACGGAATATCTTTAACGCTGACTACGACGAAACCCGGAATTTTTTCATTGCACCGGGGGGGGTGGCGGATGTCGCTGCGCCGGCTGCTCCCGCGACCTATGGAGCACGGGTCAGCGTGCGATACTGATTTCGGTGTTTTCCGACCCGCATCGGTAAAGGGGTTTTGGCTCTCCCGCGGGTTCGCGGTAGACTGTGTTCACGCGAATCCGCGGGAGAAACCATGACCGAATACCAAGCGCCTTACATTCTCGCCATTGATCAGGGCACCACCTCAAGCCGCGCGATTGTCTTTGATCAGGCAGGGCGCGCCGTATCTCAATCGCAAGCCGAATTTCCCCAACACTACCCGCAAGACGGGTGGGTCGAACACAACCCGGAAGACATCTGGCGCACCACGCTGGAGACCGCGCGCAGCGCCCTCGCGTCTGCAGAGGAAACCGGCGGAGACGTCGCGGCGATCGGCATCACCAACCAGCGCGAGACAACGGTGGTCTGGGACCGTGAAACCGGCGATCCAATTTACAATGCGATCGTGTGGCAGGACCGGCGCACCGCAGACATTTGCGCTGCGTTGCGGGAAGATGGGATCGAGCCACATGTAACCGCGCGCACTGGTCTTTTACTGGACCCTTACTTTTCTGCGACCAAAGCCGCGTGGATTCTCGACGCTGTTGAGGGCGCGCGGGAGCGTGCCGAAGCCGGAAAGCTCGCTTTTGGCACGATTGACAGTTTTCTGATCTGGCGGCTGACCGGCGGCGCGACACATGCCACGGACGCCACCAACGCCAGCCGCACAAGCCTGTACAATATTCATGACAATCGCTGGGACGACGCGCTGCTTGAAAAATTTCGCGTCCCGCACGCTGTTCTGCCGGATGTTCGCGACTGCGCCGATGACTTCGGCATGACCGATCCGGCTCTTTTCGGGCGCGCACTGCCAATATGCGGTGTTGCTGGCGATCAGCAGGCGGCGGCTTTTGGTCAGGCGTGCTTCTCACCCGGGGATATCAAAAGCACCTACGGCACTGGTTGCTTCGTCCTGATCAATACAGGAGATGAAGTCGTCACCTCAAAAAACAAATTGCTCTCAACGATTGCATGGCGGTTAAACGGTAAGACGACATACGCGTTAGAAGGCTCAATCTTTATCGCTGGCGCCGCCGTTCAGTGGCTGCGCGATGAGCTACAGATTATCGAAAGCGCTAGCGAAACAGCTGCGCTAGCGGACAGCATCGATAACAATAATGGCGTCTATCTCGTGCCCGCCTTTACGGGCCTTGGCGCGCCGCACTGGTCGCCGAAGGCGCGCGGCGTAATTACCGGGCTTACCCGGGGGGCCGGGCGCGCCGAGCTTGCGCGTGCGGCCCTGGAAAGCGTGGTCTACCAGACGGCTGACTTGATGACGGCCATTGCTAAAGATGGCGCGCAAACCAACACGCTGCGGGTGGATGGCGGCATGGTGGCCAATGACTGGACCATGCAGTTCCTCGCCGATATTTTAAACCTTCCGGTGGAACGGCCAAAAATTCTCGAAACCACAGCGCTTGGCGCAGCCTATCTTGCGGGGCTTCAGGCTGGTATTTTTCAGGATACGGAAGAACTCGCCGAGCGCTGGCGGCTCGACGCACGGTTCCAGCCCGCGATGGCGGTCGATGAACGAACGCGCAACCTTGCCGGCTGGGCCGATGCGCTACGGCGTGCGCTCGCCTGAGCCTTATCCAAACCCTTGGCGGCTTTATCTTGTGTTTGGTGCCCGATACCAGAAAACCGGCGCCGTCGACGATCGGAACCGCGCTTAACAACTGTTATTCTCCCCCCGCGTCAATCAACCGTTAATCCGCGATGCAGTGGCGCGGATCGCCGCTATAGGCGAGGAAAACATTGATGCTGCAACAGGCGATTGCCTCGCGGCCTCGCTGCGCGCAGAGTAAAGTAAATCGAAGGGAGCGAGCCATGAGCGCCAATCACGCAGGAAAAGAGTTTGATGTCGTTGTCTACGGAGCAGCGGCTACACCGGCCGGCTTGTGGCGGATTATCTCGCCCGCCGCTATGGCGAAAACGGCGATGGCGGCGTCAACTGGGCGATGGCCGGACGCAGCGAAGACAAACTGAAACAGGTCCGCGATGAAATCAGCGCGAGCGATGCAACACCGCTGGTGGTCGCCGATGCGTCCGATCCGGCGTCGCTGGAAGCCATGGCGAAACGCACAAAAGTTGTTCTCACGACGGTCGGTCCTTATCAGCTATACGGATCGGAACTGGTCGCAACCTGCGCGAAAGCAGGGACGGACTATGTCGACCTTTGCGGCGAACCGGCATGGATGCGCGAGATGATCGACGCTCACGAAGATGATGCAAAAAAATCCGGCGCGCGCATTGTGTTCTCCTGCGGGTTTGATTCGATTCCGTTTGATCTCGGCGTTTTCTTTTTGCAAAACGCCGCGCGGGAAAAATTTGGCAAGCCGTGCAGGGAAGTCAAAGGCCGCGTTCGTAAGATGAAGGGCACGTTTTCCGGCGGCACCGCCGCCAGCCTGAAAGCGACCATGGCGGCTGCGTTTAAAGACCCGGCGCTTGTCGCTTTGTTGAAAAGCCCCTTTGCACTTGCGCCCGGTTTCGACGGCCCGAAGCAGCCAAGCGGCTCAAAGCCGGTATTTGACGAGGGGCTCGGCATGTGGCTTGCGCCGTTCATTATGGCGCCCATCAATACAAAAAATGTCCATCGTTCAAACATGCTAATGAACCATGCTTATGGCGAGGACTTTCTTTATTCGGAAATGCTCATTACAGGCCCCGGCGAGCAGGGCGAGGCTTTCGCCAAGGCCGTGGCTTCTGACAACTCCCTGATGGGCGAAGATGCGCCGAAACCGGGAGAAGGCCCCACCAACGAGGAACGCGAAGCCGGCGAATATGATGTTCTCTTCATTGGCGAGACCGATGACGGCCAGATCTTGCGCGCCGGGGTCACCGGCGACATGGACCCTGGCTATGGATCAACCTCAAAAATGATCTCCGAAAGCGCGATCTGCCTCGTCACAGATGCAACCGAAACCCCTGGCGGCATCTGGACCACCGCGCCAGCGATGGGCGCACCGCTGATTGAGCGACTGAAGGCAAATGCCGGTTTAACGTTCAATCTTGAATAATCCGGACGTTTAATTGTTTGCGCTTGCACCGCGCTCGCGATAGCAAGCCCGTCATGACCAACGCACTACCAGACCTCTCCGGAAAAACCGCGCTCGTTACCGGCGCATCCCGCGGCATCGGCCGCGCCATCGCTGTCGCGCTCGCCAAAGCCGGCGCGCATGTCCTGGCGCTGGCGCGCACGCCAGGCGCGCTGGAAGAACTCGACGACGACATTCGCGCCGTTGGCGGCAGCGCATCCCTGATCCCGCTCGATCTGCCGGAAGGCGACGGGATCGAACGATTGGCGGGCGCGCTTGGTGAAAGGTTTTCCGCGCTTGACATTTTGGTCCTGAACGCCGCTAGCCTTGGCGAACTGGCGCCACTGCCGGATGTCGATCCACGGGTCTGGCAGCACACGCTGGATCTGAATATCACCGCCAACTGGCGCCTGCTGCGCGCGCTCGATCCCATGCTGCGGCAATCGGACGATGCGCGAATTATTGCACTCACATCCCGTGTCGGCGGCGATCTCGCGCGCGCCTATTGGGGGCCTTACGCCGTTTCAAAAGCGGCATTGGAAATGCTGATTGAAACCTATGCGGAAGAAACAAAGACAACCAACATCCGCGCCGCAATCATTGATCCCGGTGCCATGCGCACGGACATGCGCAAAGCCGCAATGCCGGGCGAAGATCCGCAAACCCTGCCGTTGCCCGAGGAAATCACGCCGCTGATCTTCGATGTGCTGGCAAAATCGGAAAGAGAGCCAATCAAATTCCGATTTAGGCAATATTTGCAACGCTGAAAAAAACCGGTTTGCGCGCGAAGACGTGGCTCCGTCAGGACCGTTTCGCTAGAGTCTCCTGAAACTGTTCTGCAGCTACAGGAGATCCACGCGTGAACAAAAACTTCCCCTCATTTTGGGTTTTCGTCATTCTGGCGATCGGTTGCAGCGACCAGATGCAGACAGCGCAAAACATCGGGGTGCAAGCCGAGGCGCCATCTGAAAAGGCGCCGACGTCTTATCACCGCCCCGTATTCTCTCCCGACGGCGAAAAGATCATCTACATGAAGCAGGATGAATCAACGAATGGCGATTGGGAGCTCTTTTTAAGCGACGCCGACGGCGCCGACCCGCAAAGGCTCACTTCACATAAAGGCTGGGACGGCTATGCCTCCTTTTCACCGGATGGGCAAACAATTGCATTTGCCCGCAATGACATTGAAGACCCGAAATATGTGGTGATTATGGATCTTCAATCCGGCGCCACAACGCAGTTCTCAGGACAAGACGGCTGGTTATCAATTACCGGATGGCGCAATGACCGTGAATTGCTCGGCTTTTACGAAACGACCGATCAACGCGACATTGTTTATGTCACCGCCGATGGGCGAATTCTGGAAAATGTCACAAACACGCCAGACATATCGGAAAGCGATGCGTTCTTTTCCAATGATGAGCGAATACTCTATTTTTCTGCTTCCCGCCCAGACGGCTACTCTGCATTGGAGCAAATCGACCTGGAAACAGGAGTACGGCGCGTTTTAGTCGAGTCTAATGGCGGGCGGATCTATGGCGGCGCGATCTCACCGGACGGAACTACAATTTCATTTAACGACGACACACCGGGCGGCGACGATAGTGACGCCGAAATATATTTTTACGATATCGCTTCTGGCGCAACAACTCAGATCACGGATAACGAAGATTGGGATCACCAGTTGGTTTGGTCACCCAACAAACCTTTCGCGCTGTTTACGTCCTACCGATCAGGACACGAGCGGAT